>NZ_JBVJHZ010000022.1:0-88858 GCF_055586545.1 Glycomyces sp. NPDC050141
ACAACGCCGGGGTGCGGGGACAATTCCCCTTGGGGGGGGGTCAGCGCAAGATTTTGAAAACATGGGGGGGGGGTGCTTGTTTCTCCCCCCCCCCCCCCCCCCCCCCCCCCCCCGCGGGGGCCCCCCCCCCCCCCCCCCCCCCCCTCCACGCGGGTTAGAGGTTCGCGGCGGCGTAGGCGTCCATTGCCGCTCGCATGTAGGCGGCGAAGCCGTCGGCGACCTGGTCGTAGGTGTCTTTGAAGCGGGGGTCGTCGGTGTAGAGGGCACCGAGTCCCTTGTAGGCCTCGGCGGTGGGTTCTGAGCCCCAGTGCTTGGCGATGAGCCAGTAGTGGTCGACGACGACCTCTTGGACGGCGTCGTCGTCGGCGGCGCGGCCTGCGTCGCGAAGCGCGTTGAGGCGGGTGTTGATGTCGTTGAACCGCTCGGGGATCGCACGGCGCTCTTCAGGGGTGAGTTCCTGGAGGGCGGTCCAGGCGCGTTCGACGACGGCCTGGCCCCAGCGGCGGCGGGCCTCGTCGCGGTACTGGGCCTCGGTGGCGGGGTCGAGTCCGCCGAACCAGGTTTCGGGCGCCATGGGCTGGCCTCCTTCGAGTTGTCGGATGGTCGCCTCGAGGGTGGCCGCGAGGCGGTCGAGGCGGGAGCGTTCGGTGTCGATCTCGGCGGCGTGGCGTTTGAGCGCGTCGACGGGTTCGAGGCCGCCGCCGAGGATCTCCCCTACGGTGTCCAGGCGCAGGCCGAGGCGTTTGAGCAGGAGGATCTGCTGCAGGCGCAGCAGTTCGGGCCTGCCGTAGCGGCGCTGTGCGCCCCGGTCGTGGTCGGCCGGGGCGAGCAGGCCGATGGCGTCGTAGTGGCGCAGGGTGCGCGCCGAGACGCCGGCCAGGCGGGCGACCTCGGCGGTCGTCCAAGTGTCCATGCCGCTCCTTCGTTCGCAGTGCGGTTACGACGGTATTGGCTGACGCTGCGTCAACCGCAAGGTTTCTGAAGAGAGACGCGGGTCACGCGTGCGTGCCGCGACTTGGGCGCGCCCGGGTCGTTGTTTACATGGGGCGGCATTACCCATTCACGTGGGGCGTATTTCCCCCTGGGGTCTCCCCGCTCACGCGGGGCAGGAGAAACGGGAAGCCCCCCGGCGCATGCGCCGGGGGGCTTCTTTCGCGTCTGGTGCTAGGCGGCGCGGATGGCGGCCTTGCGGAAGTCGCGGTTGAGCTTGCCGATGACGTCGAGCCCGATCTCCTTGGGGCACGCGGCGGCGCATTCGCCGGTGTTGGTGCACCCGCCGAAGCCGGCCTCGTCGTGGGCGGCGACCATGCCGAGGACGCGCGTGGCGCGTTCGGGCTGGCCTTGGGGCATGAGGCCCAGGTGGGTGACCTTGGCGCCCATGAAGAGCATGCCCGAGCCGTTGGGGCAGGCGGCGACGCACGCGCCGCAGCCGATGCACGCGGCGGCGGAGAACGCGGCGTCGGCGTCCTGCTTGGCGATCGGGACGGCGTGGGCGTCCGGGGCGGTCCCGGTCGGCGCGGAGATGTACCCGCCGGCCTGGATGATCCGGTCGAACGCGCTGCGGTCGACGACGAGGTCCTTGATGACCGGGAACGCCCCGGCCCGCCAGGGCTCGACGTCGATGGAGTCGCCGTCCTTGAACTTGCGCATGTGCAGCTGGCAGGTGGTGGTGGCGGCCTGCGGGCCGTGCGGCTGGCCGTCGATCACGAGCGAGCAGGCGCCGCAGATGCCTTCGCGGCAGTCGTGGTCGAACGCGACCGGGTCTTCGCCCTCGGTGATGAGGCGCTCGTTGAGCACGTCGAGCATCTCCAGGAAGGACGCGTCCTCGGAGACCTCGTCGATCTCGTAGGACACCATCTTGCCCTCGGCTTGGGCGTCGCTCTGGCGCCAGATTCGCAGAGACAGCTTCACTTGTAGCTCCGTTGGGTGGGCTTGACGTATTCGAATGCGAGGGCTTCCTTGTGGAGGACGGGCGCGTCCTCCCCGAACTCCCAGGCGGCGACGTAGGAGAAGTTGTCGTCGTCGCGCTTGGCTTCGCCGTCCTCGGTCTGGGACTCGGCGCGGAAGTGCCCGCCGCACGACTCGGTGCGGTGGAGGGCGTCGATGCACATGAGCTCGCCGAGCTCGATGAAGTCGGCGACGCGGCCGGCCTTCTCGAGTTCCTGGTTGAGCTGCTCGTTCGTGCCGGTGACCTTGACGCGGCGCCAGAACTCGTCCTTGAGGCCGCGGATGAGGCCGATGGCCTTGCGCAGGCCCTCGTCGGTGCGCTCCATGCCGCAGTACTCCCACATGATCTTGCCGAGCTCGCGGTGGAAGGAGTCGACGGTGCGGTCGCCGTCGTTGTTCAGGAAGAACTCGATGCGGTCGTCGACGGCCTTGCGGGCGGCGACGACTTCCTCGTGGGACTCGTCGACCTTCGCGAACGGGCCGTCGGCGAGGTAGTCGGAGATCGTGTTCGGCAGGACGAAGTAGCCGTCGGAGAGGCCCTGCATGAGCGCCGAGGCGCCCAGGCGGTTGGCGCCGTGGTCGGAGAAGTTCGCCTCGCCGGTCACGAACAGGCCGGGGATGTTCGAGGAGAGGTCGTAGTCGACCCACAGGCCGCCCATCGTGTAGTGCACGGCCGGGTAGATGCGCATGGGCCGCTCGTACGGGTTCTCCCCGGTGATGCGCTCGTACATGTCGAACAGGTTGCCGTACTTGGCTTCCACGGCCTTGCGGCCGAGGCGCTCGATCGCGGCGGCGAAGTCGAGGTAGACGCCGAGGCCGCCGGGGCCGACCCCGTGGCCCTCGTCGCACACGATCTTCGCGGCGCGGGAGGCGATGTCGCGGGGCACGAGGTTGCCGAAGGCCGGGTAGCGGCGCTCCAGGTAGTAGTCGCGCTCGTCCTCGGGGATGTCGGCGGGGTGGCGGTCGTCGCCCTTCTTCTTCGGCACCCACACGCGGCCGTCGTTGCGCAGCGACTCGGACATGAGCGTCAGCTTCGACTGGTGCTCGCCGGACTGCGGGATGCAGGTCGGGTGGATCTGCGTGTAGCAGGGGTTGGCGAAGTAGGCGCCCTTGCGGTGTGCGCGCCACCCGGCGGTGACGTTGCAGCCCATGGCGTTCGTCGACAGGAAGTAGACGTTGCCGTACCCGCCGGTGGCCAGGACGACCGCGTCGGCCAGCTCGGTGGAGATCTCGCCGGTGACGAGGTCGCGCACGACGATGCCGCGGGCCTTGCCGTCGACGATGACCAGTTCGAGCATCTCGTGGCGGGTGTGCAGGTCCACCGTCCCGGCCGCGACCTGGCGCTGCAGGGCCTGGTAGGCGCCCAGCAGCAGCTGCTGGCCGGTCTGGCCGCGCGCGTAGAACGTGCGCGAGACCTGCGCGCCGCCGAAGGAGCGGTTGTCGAGCAGGCCGCCGTACTCGCGGGCGAACGGGACGCCCTGGGCGACGCACTGGTCGATGATCTCGGTGGAGACCTCGGCGAGGCGGTGCACGTTCGACTCGCGGGAGCGGAAGTCGCCGCCCTTGACGGTGTCGTAGAACAGGCGGTGGACGCTGTCGCCGTCGTTGCGGTAGTTCTTGGCGGCGTTGATGCCGCCCTGCGCGGCGATGGAGTGCGCGCGGCGCGAGGAGTCCTGGAAGCAGTAGTTCGCGACCCGGTAGCCGAGCTCGCCGAGGGTCGCGGCCGCCGAGGCGCCGGCGAGGCCGGTGCCGACGACGATGACGCGCAGCTTGCGGCGGTTGGCCGGGTTCACCAGGCGCCCGGAGAAGCGGCGCTGCTCCCAGCGGTCGGCGATGGGCCCGGCGGGGGCCTTGGCGTCCGCGACGGGTTCGCCGTCGCGGTAGAAGTCAGTGCTCATATCAGCTCACCAGTCCGAACGTGACCGACAGGGGAACGATGGCGAACCCCAGGACGATAATGAGGGCGACGGCGAGGCCGACCGCCTGGGTGCGCTTGCGCCACTTCGAGTCCGGGCCCGCGATGGTCTGCACGGCCGACCAGATGCCGTGGCGCAGGTGGAAGAAGAGCGCGAACAGCGCCAGCAGGTAGAACACGGTGACCGGCCAGCGCTCGGGGCTGAACGTGGCGACGACCGCGCCGTAGGCGTCGGGGACGTCCTTGACGGGGTTGACCGTGCGGAACGTCAGGTCGAGGAGGTGCCAGATGATGAAGAAGAAGACGACGACGGCGCCCCAGCGCATGGTGGCGACCGCGTGGCGGGACTCGCCCTTGGCGGGCTTCTTCGACTTGTAGCGCACGGGGCGGGCGGCCAGGGCGCGGCGGGTGAGCACGACGGCCGACCAGATGTGGACGACGGCGCAGACGATGAGGCCGATGCGCAGGACCCACAGGATGCTCTCCTCGGGCACCAGCGGCTGGCCGAGGGTGCGCAGGCCGTGCGCGTACTCGTTCATCTCCTCGCGGCCCTCGAAGACGTGCAGGTTCCCGGCCATGTGGACGCCGAGGAAGAGCACGAGGAGGATGCCGGAGACGGCCATGGCGATCTTGAGGCCGATGTTGGAGCGCCAGGGGGCCTGGGGCGCTCGGGGGCGTTTGACCGGCCTCGCGGCGGGTCGGTTCTGCAGATCCGTAGACACGTCCAGAGGCTAGACGCGATACGGGTCACGGGTCCAATTCATGGCGTGGCCCTGTTTGATGCCGTTAGGTTATGGAGATGCGCCCGCAGCAACTCCAGGCCTTCCTCGCTGTCGCACAAACACGACATTTCACTCATGCGGCCGAAGAACTCGGTGTGACACAACCGTCATTGAGCAAGCAGATCCAAGCGCTCGAAACCGAACTCGGCGCGCCGCTGTTCACCCGCGCGCGCGGCCGCATCGAACTGACCGACGCGGGCCAGACGCTCCTGCCGCACGCACGCCGCATCACGGCGGCGGTGACGGCGGCCCGCTCGGACATCGACGACGTGCTCGCCGTCCGCGCCGGGCACCTGCGTCTGGGCGCGACCCCGTCCCTGTGCTCGTGGCTGATCGCGCCACTATTGACGCGGTATCTGGAGGCGCACCCGGGGGTGACGGTGACGCTCACCGAGGACGGGTCCGGGCCGCTCACGGACCGCCTGACGGCCGGGGACCTCGACCTGGCGTTCACGGTCGGCGGCACCGCCACCGACGCCGGACTCAGCGTGCAGCCGCTGCTGTCGGAAGCGCTCGTGGTGGCCTCGGCCGCGCACCTGCCGCCGTTGACACGGCAGGGCTTCATCGGGCTCCCGCAGTTGCGGGAGCAGGCGTTCGTGCTGCCCGCGCACGGCTACGACCTGCGGGACCTGACGATCGCGACCTGCGAGAAGGCGGGGTTCACGCCGCGCACCGGCGTGGACGGCGGCGCGACCGACGCGGTCGCGTCGCTCGTGGAGGCGGGGCTGGGGATCGCGCTGCTCCCGGCGATGATCGCGGCCGGGCGCCCGGGCCTGCGGGCCACGCCGATCGCGCCGCCGGGCGCGAGCCGCACGATCGCGCTGGCGGCGCGGCGGGAGGCGCCGCTGACGAAGGCGGCGGGGGCGTTCGCGGCGTCGCTGGAGGCGCACCTGACGGACCTGCACGCCTGGGGGCGTCTGCCGCAGGGCATGCAGGCCCTCTGATTACTTGAAGGTGTCCCGGTCGAACATGGCGGCGATCTGGCGGGCCGAGGGGGTCCCGGCGTCGGGGTCGGCTCCGGCGTCCAGGAGCACGGTGACGACGTCCTTGTAGTCCTTGAAGACCGCTCCGGCGAGCGGGGACTGCTCGCGGTCGTTGCGTTTCTCGGCGTCGGCGCCCGCTTTGAGCAGGGCGCGGGCGGTGTCGGCGTGGCCGTGGTAGGCGGCCAGCATCAGCAGGGAGTCGCCCGAGCCGTTCACCAGGTCGACCGGGAGCCCGGTTTCGACGAAGCGGAGCAGGCGTTCGGTCTCGCCGGTGCGGGCCAGGTCGAAGGCGGCTTCGGCTATGTCGTTGAATTCCTCGTCATCGCTCACGCCGCACAGTTTTTCACACCCGGACGGGTGACGTTCGGGTTCGGCCGGGGGCCTCCGCAATGGACCGCTCCCAGTGGAGTTCACCCGGGCAGGTGTCGGGTCGGGTATTGACACGGCTGCGCGGGCGTGGGAAAGATTGATGCGGGCCCGCGCGGGCGCTTCGCTGACACGAGTCCGCCGCGGTTCCTTCTAACGGTGGGACACAAACGGTGAGGACTCGGGCATGAACGAGCCGAAAATCCTAGGGCAGTTCCAATTGGAACATCGCACTATCCAAGTGAGCGGCGACGAGGGCAATGCCGGGACCGTGTGGCTGCGCCGCGTCCATCCCGATCCTCCGATGGCGCTGGGCTGCGTGGTCGAGCTGGACTCCTCGACGCCGCGGCTGCGCCTGTACCGGGCCGAGTGGCCCGATGCGCTCAGGGAGCAGGCGAAGGAGCAGACGCTCGCGATCTGGCGTTCAGTGCACGACTGAGCGCAGGGCCGCGGCGACGCCGGCGGCTTTCGCTTCGGCTTCGGCCACTTCGGCTTCGGGTTCGGAGCGCCAGGTGATGCCGCCGCCGGACCACACGTGGGCGTGTTCAGCGTCGAGCGCGACGGTGCGGATGGTGACGCCCAGGCGCGTCTCGTGCCCGGTGAGGTAGCCGAAGGCGCCCATGGCGGGGCCGCGGCCGACCGGTTCGAGGGCGCCGACGAGGTCGAGCATCGCGAGTTTCGGTGTGCCGGTGACCGACCCGGGCGGGCAGGTCGCGCGCAGCAGGTCGGCGAAGCCGGTACCGGGGTCGAGGTCGGCGGTGACAGTGGACTCGGCGTGCCACGTGTCGGCCCACCGGCCGATGTGGAAGAGGTCTTTGACCGCGACGGTGCCCGGGACGGCGATCTGGGCGAGGTCGTTGCGTTCGAGGTCGACGATCATGACGTGCTCGGCGCGTTCTTTGACGGAGGCGAGCAGCGCGGCCCGTCCCTCTGCTGTGGCCGGTGCGGTGCCTTTGATCGGGTGGGTCGCGGCCGTGGCCCGGTCGGCGGTGAGGAAGCACTCGGGAGACCCGGAGGCGATGAGCCAGTCGTCGCCGGAGAGGACGCCGCCCCAGACCGCGCCGGTCACGGTGGACGCCGCGTGCGCGAGCGCGGCCGGGTCGCCCGACCATGGCGCGCGGCGGTGCCCGACGACGTTGGCGACGTACACGTCGCCGCGGCCGATCGCGTCCTGCACCGAGGTGACGGCCTCCGCGTGGTCGGCCCGCGACCACGACGGCGCCCAGGCCCCGACGTGGAACGGCCCGAACGGTTCCGGTTCGCGTGCGGGGCCGTGGACGTAGGCGACGAGCGCGAGGTCCGGCACGGCCGGGACCGGCGTGGGTGCACCGTGGGCGCCGCCGACCATGACCGCACCGGCGGCGGCCGAGATCAGGACCGCGATACCGCAGACCGCGCCGTCGTCGTCGGCGTGCTCGCTGCCGTCGAGGTGGCGGGCCCGGAACGCGGCCGCGAGCTCGGCGGGGTCGCCGCCGTCGCCGATGCGCCATTCGAGCCGGTCGACCTCGACGAGCCGATCCCGGCACGCCGCGGGCACGCCCGGCGGGGCGGGGCGGACGGCGCGGAAGTTCGGCATGATCCAAGTATCGCCGCGCCCGGGCCCGCCGAACCCGACCGTGTGGCTCACCTCACCAGGCAGCGCGCGGTCTAGCCGCCGATGGCGTCCAGGACGCCGCCCGCGTCCGGCCCGGTGATGAACGCGCCCCCGGTCGCCTCCGCGAGCACGGTGAGGTTCACCGGGTCGGTCTGGCCGAACCCGACCGTGTACACCACCGTCGGCGCCGCCAGCTCGGCCGCGGTCTCCTCGGCGGTCCCGTCGCTCACCTCGTCCTGCGACGCGTTGGTCAACACGACGATCACGCTCAGCGCCCCGTCGGTCGCCTCGCCGTTCATGTACGCGCTCGCCGCCACGAGGGTGTCGTACAGCGGCGACCCGCCGTCGTAGTTGTTCTCCGAGACGTCGTACAGGTCGGTCTCGACGCTCTCGCGCCCCTCGGCGGACAGCTCGGTCAACCCCGTCACCTCGCGGTACGGCGCGTCGTCGCCGGCGCCGACCCCGTACTCCCACACCCCGACCCGGTACGTCGACTCCATCGCGCCCACGGTCGCCACGGCCGCGCGCACCGCCGCGTCCCCGGCCGTCAGGTCCTCACCGTCATACGTGACGCTCTCCTGGACGGTCGAAGAGGAACGATCGACCAGGAACAGCACGTGCAGGTCCTCGCGACCGACCTGCCAGGTCCGGACCGCCTCACCGACGGTCTCCGGGCTCGTCTGCGCCAGCGCCGCGGCCGGGTCGTCCACCGAACCGAGCTGGGCGTCCTCGAACTCCCCCGACTCGACCATGCCTGCCAGGTAGTCGCCGAACTGCCCGGCGATCGCGGCATCGGACTCGGAGACCCACCCGCCGCCGAGCACCTGATAGGTCGCCACCGCGCTCACACCCGACCCGGCCACCGTGACCGGGACGAGCGGATCGGCCGGGGCGTTCATGCCGTTGAAATCATCGACCTGGTAGCCCAGAGCGGTCACAACACGGGTCGGGTCCGGCGCTTCGACCAGCGCGCTCAACTGCTCGTCCGCGGAGTCCGTGAGCGCACCTGAACCGGTCGCGGCCTTCCACGCGGCCATCGCCTCTTCGGAGAACCCGCCCGAGCCGTCACCGGCCGCGTTCAGCATCGCCACCAGGCCCTCGGTCGACGTCCGCGGGTTCGCCGCCCCCAGCGTCACGTCCCCGGACTCGGCCGCAGCCAGGACATCGGCCCACGTCGGCGGCTCACCGCCGACCCAGCCCAGCTCCGTCGCCTTCGAGTTCGCGACCGCCAGCACCGACGACGCCTGACCGAGCACCAGCGGCTCCGCCGCCACGAACCCGGCCGTCGTCTCGTTCGACGCCAGCCACGACACCCACGCCTGCGAATCAGGCACCCACGCGATCGGCCGCGGCCCCAGCGTCACCGTGTCCCACTCCCCGCTGATCCCCCGCGACGCACTCGCCGCGGACACCTCGCGGACATCGGCGCCGATGCACTGCCCCGTGGAAGCCTCCGGCTGCGTCGCCTCCCACGCCTGCGCCGCGTCCTGCAGCGTCCCGGCCAGGCTCGGCGCGGCCGCGATCGTCACCCGGTACATCGGCCCGTCGCAACCCGACCGCATCAGCGCCACGAAACCCCACGTCAACCCCGAAGCGACGAGCACCGACACCAGCGTGATCACGATCCAGGGGGCCACCACCATGCGGTTGCCGCCCTTCTTGCGCCGCCGCCCGAGCCGGTGCGACTTCACCTTGTGCGTAGAACCGAAAACCATCTGCGTCACTCCTGGGGGGAATCGTCGGCGCCCAGTGTAAAGCCCCTGCCTCAGGCCCCGCCCACTGTGGTGAGCGGGGCCCGCGTTCGACTACTCCCCGAACGCCTCGACAGGCGGGCACGTGCACGCCAGGTTGCGGTCCCCCCACGCATTGTCGATACGCCCGACCGGCGGCCAGTACTTCGCCCCACCCGCACCGGCGGGCCACGCCGCCTCCGAACGCGAATACGCCCGACCCCACTCGTCAGCGGTCACGACCGCGGCCGTGTGCGGGGCCGCACGCAGCGCCGACGCCTCCACCGCCACGGCACCGGACGCGACCGCGTCGATCTCCGCGCGGATCGCGATCATCGCCTCGCAGAACCGGTCCAGCTCGGCCAGGTCCTCAGACTCCGTCGGCTCCACCATCAACGTCCCCGCCACCGGGAACGACATCGTCGGCGCATGGAACCCGTAATCGATCAACCGCTTCGCCACGTCCTCCACCGTCACGCCCGAGGCCTTCGTCAGCTCCCGCAGATCGAGGATGCACTCATGCGCCACCAGACCGTGCTTCCCCGCGTACAGCACCGGGTAGTGCTCCCGCAGCCGCGCCGCCACATAGTTCGCCGCCAGCACCGCCGCAGCCGTCGCCGCCGTGACCCCGTCCGGGCCCATCATCCGCAGATACATCCACGGGATCTGCAGAATCCCCGCCGAACCCCACCGCGCCTGCGACACCGGACCCACCGGCCCCGCCACCTCCGCCATCGGATCAGAAGGCAGGAACGGCACCAGGTGCTCCGCGACCGCGACCGGACCCACACCCGGACCACCGCCGCCGTGCGGAATGCAGAACGTCTTGTGCAGGTTCAGATGCGACACGTCCGCCCCGAACCGGCCCGGCTTCGCCCACCCCAGCAGCGCGTTCAGGTTCGCGCCGTCCACGTACACCTGCCCGCCCGCATCGTGGACTTTCGCGCACACCTCAACGATCGTCTCCTCGTACACGCCGTGCGTCGACGGGTACGTCACCATCAACGCCGAGAGCCGGTCCGCGTGCTGGACGAGTTTCGCGTCCAAGTCGGCGAGGTCGACGTTCCCGGCCTCGTCGCACGCGACCACGACCACGCGCATCCCCGCCAGGATCGCCGACGCCGCATTCGTGCCGTGGGCGCTGGCAGGGATGAGGCACAGGTCCCGGCCGGTGTCGCCGCGGTCGTGGTGCCAGGCACGGATGGCGAGGAGCCCGGCGAGCTCGCCCTGCGATCCGGCGTTGGGCTGGACGGAGACGGCGGCGTACCCGCACACGTCGGCCAGCCACCCCTCCAGCTGCGTGATGAGGGTCTGCCAGCCGCGGGTCTGGTCGGCGGGGGCGAGGGGGTGGACGTCGGCGAACTCGGGCCAGGTGATCGGCTCCATCTCGGCGGCGGCGTTCAGCTTCATCGTGCACGACCCGAGGGGGATCATGCCGCGGTCGAGCCCGTAGTCCTTGTCCGCCAGGCGCTTCAGGTACCGCATCATGGCGGTCTCGGAGTGGTGGGCGGTGAACACCGGGTGGGTCAGGTACGCCGATTCGCGCCGCAGCCCGGCCGGGATGCCGTCAGCGCTGGCAGTTTGGAGTGCGGCGCCGAAGGCGTCGCAGACGGTGCGCAGGTCGGTGTCGGTGGTGGTCTCGTCGCAGGCGACGGTGACCGTGTCGGCGTCGGCGCGGTAGAGGTCGACGCCGTTCGCGGCGGCCGCCGCGACGATGGCGTCGGCGCGGCCGGGCACCGTGGCGGTGACGGTGTCGAAGTAGGCGCCGGTGCGGGCGATGCCTGCGGCGTCGAGTGCGGCGGCGAGGCGCCCGGCCGAGCGGGCGGCGTGCCCCGCGATCGCTTTGAGGCCTTCGGGGCCGTGCCAGACGGCGTAGGACGCGGCGATGACGGCCGGGAGGACCTGGGCGGTGCAGATGTTGCTGGTGGCCTTCTCGCGGCGGATGTGCTGTTCGCGGGCTTGGAGGGCGAGGCGCAGCGCGGGGGCGTCGGCGGTGTCGCGGGAGACGCCGACGAGGCGGCCGGGGAGCTGGCGCTGGAGGGTGTCGCGGACGGCCATGTACCCGGCGTGGGGGCCGCCGAAGCCCATGGGCATGCCCAGGCGCTGGGTGGAGCCGACGGCGATGTCGGCGCCGAGTTCGCCGGGGGCTTTGAGGAGGGTGAGGGCGAGGAGGTCGGCGGCGACGGTGACGAGCGCGCCCTTCCCGTGGGCGGCTTCGATGACGGGGGTCCAGTCGTGGACGGTGCCGTCGGCACCGGGGTATTGGAGGAGGACGCCGAAGGCGCCGTCGGGGATCGCGGCGGGGTCGGTGAGGTCGGCGACTGCGAGGTCGATGCCGACCGGTTCGGCGCGGGTGCGCAGGACGGCGAGGGTCTGCGGGAGGACGCGGTGGTCGACGGCGAAGACGTTCCCGGCGGCCTGCCCTGCCAATTTACGGCTCGCAAGCTTCGCCGAGGGTGCGGACCGGCGGGCGAGGAGCATCGCTTCGGCGGCGGCGGTGGCTTCGTCGAGGAGGCTGGCTCCGGCGATGTCGAGGCCGGTGAGGTCGGTGCACATGGTCTGGAAGTTCAGGAGCGCTTCGAGGCGGCCTTGGGAGATCTCGGCCTGGTAGGGCGTGTACGCGGTGTACCAGGAGGGGTTCTCCAGGACGTTGCGGCGGATGACGGCGGGGGTGTGGGTGCCGTAGTAGCCCAGGCCGATCATGGCGCGGGCGGGTGTGTTCTGGGCGGCGAGTGCGGCGAGTTCGGCCTGGGCTTCGGTCTCGCTGATCGCGGCGGGGAGGTCGAGGCCGTCGCGGGAGCGGATGAGTGCGGGCATGCACGCGTCCATGAGGGCGTCGAGGCTGGGTTGGCCGACGGCCTTGAGCATGGCGTCCTGGTCGGCGGTGCTGGTGCCGATGTGGCGGGCGGCGAATGAACGGTCGGTCACGGTTCCTCCGGTGACATGGGACGACACTGGCATCCCCTCGTCTGTCACCGACCGGCTCGCGTCAGCTCCAGAGCGGCCTGACCTGGGCGGTCCTGGTACCTGAGAGTTTGAAGCGAGGGACTTGCCCCTTCGGTGCCGTGTAGCTGGTGTGGCCCACGGTCTCTCCCGCCCGGTTTTGCGGCTCTGCGGCCATGGTAGGTCAGGAGGCGGTGCGTCGGCGACCGGGCACGGTCCCGGTGTGGTGCCCCTGGGTCTGCTCGGGCGGGTGGAGGCGGGTCGGGGTCTTGACGGGGGCTTCGCCGGGGAGGGTGGCGAGGCGGCCCATGACCTCGGTGACGGTGGTGCGGACGGCGATGCCGAAGACGCCCTGGCCGCCGCGGAGGAGGTCGATGACCTCGCCTGCGGAGCGGCATTCGTAGACGGTGGAGCCGTCGGACATGAGGGTGATCTCGGCGAGGTCTTTCACGCCGCGGGAGCGCAGGGCCTCGACGGCTTTGCGGATGTTCTGGAGGGAGACGCCGGCGTCGAGGAGGCGTTTGATGACTTTGAGGACGATGATGTCGCGGAAGGAGTAGAGGCGGTTGGAGCCGGAGCCGGAGGCGCGGCGGATGGAGGGTTCGACGAGTCCGGTGCGGGCCCAGTAGTCGAGCTGGCGGTAGGAGATGCCGACGACGCGGCATGCGGCGGTGCCCCTCCAGCCGCGGATCTGGTTGGGGGGGACCGCCGTGCGGCCTGCGGGTTCACTGTGGGCGTCCATGGCTTCCTCCCCTGGATGAGTTCATCGAGGTGAGCGTAGCCGCCGGACCCTCCACCATGGGCTGAACGAGAGAAAACCTCGAACAGGTGGGGCAGGGGTAACTGGCTTTCGCCGAAGTCCTCGGGCGTGACCTCTTCGAGGAATTCGCGGAACTTCTCCACTTCGTCCTCCTGCGTGTCGGGCAGGACGACGCCGGCTTCGTCGAGGACGGCGTCGGCGCACCAGATCGGGGCCTCGGCGCGCAGGGCGAGCGCGATGGCGTCGGAGGAGCGGGAGGAGACGCGGGTGCGGCCGTCGAGGACGAGTTCGGCGAAGTAGACGGTGTCGCGCAGTTCGGTGATCTCGACGGCGGTGAGGGTGACGTCGAGGGCGTCGAGGACGTCGCGCATGAGGTCGTGGGTGAGCGGGCGCGCCAGCTGGACGTCCTGCTGCTGGTAGGCGATCGCGGCGGCCTCGACGGTGCCTATCCAGATCGGCAGGTACCGGTGGCCTTCGGCTTCCTTGAGCAGGACTACCGGTTGGTTGCTCGGGAGTTCCACGCGGACCCCGACTACGGTCATCATCCGCACCGGTTCGCCTCCATGAGGTGCCGTGTTCTGGAAAAAGGTCGGACCCGCTCCGGGGTGGCCCCGGGGCGGGTCCTCGAGACTGTCAGCCTACTCGCGGTCGGCGTCCTTGGGGCGCCGCCGGGGGCCTTGTCAGGCCGCGGTGAGTTTGGGGCCGGAGACGAACACGAGGCGGAACTTGCCGATCTGGACTTCGTCGCCGTTGCCCAGGCCTGCGGTCTCCACGCGTTCGCGGTTGACGTACGTGCCGTTCAGGGAGCCGACGTCGCGGACGGTGAATCCGGCCGCGTCGCGGTGGAACTCGGCGTGGCGCCGCGAGACGGTCACGTCGTCGAGGAAGATATCGGAGTCGGGGTGCCGCCCGGAGGTGGTCACCTCCTGGTTGAGCAGGAAGCGGGCGCCCGCGTTCGGTCCGCGGCGGACGAGCAGCAAAGCGGTTCCCGCGGGAAGCGAGCTCGCCAGGTTCGCGGCGTTCGTCTCCGCGTCGACCTCGCCGCTCTCCTGGAGCGCGGACAGGTTCATCGTGGCCGTAACATCCGGCGGAGGGAACTCGTCATTCGAACGCGTCATGGATTGCCACCTTCTACAAGTCTGGACCCTCTGGTCACTCAGTAAGCTTCGCATACGCACCGGCGTCGAGCAAAGCAGTGAGCGAGCCGGCATCCTCGACCTCGATGTCGAACATCCAGCCCGCCGCATAGGGGTCGCTGTTCACCAATTCCGGGGATTCCGACAATTCGCTATTGCACGAAAGAATCTTACCGGTCAACGGAGCGTACACGTCAGAGACGCTCTTGGTCGACTCGACTTCGCCGACCACGTCACCTGCCCGAACCTCGGTGCCTGCCTCCGGGAGCTGGACGAATACGACGTCGCCGAGCGCGTTCTGCGCGAACTCGGTGATGCCGATGCGGACGATGTTCGCATCGCGCTCCTCGACCCACTCGTGCTCCGCGGTGTAACGCAGTTGCTCCGGAATCACCTGGCGCTCCCCTCATGGAAACCCCGCCGTGCGGCGGGTCGGACGATCATGACCGTATCGCCCGGGCGCGGGCGCGCTGCGGCGGGGCCGCGGCTCGTGATCATGGGCTCGCGGTCCCTAGGCGGCGACGCTCGGCTGGGGGCGTCCGGTCTTCAGGAGCCCGGCGGCCTGGCGCAGGTAGACGATGGCGGCGAGCCAGTACAGGGCCAGGCCCCACCAGCCGAGGGCCCAGCCGAGGGGGGCGGCCCAGGCGTGGGCGTCGGCGACGAGTCCGGCGACGACGAGCACGGGGAAGGACATGAACAGCATCGCGGTGGCGCATTTGCCGAGGAAGTGGACTTGCGGGGGGGCGAAGCCGTGCCAGCGCAGGACGATGACGATGGAGACGAGGAGTGCTTCGCGGGCGAGGACGGCGACGGTGAACGGCCACGGCAGCAGGCCCAGGAAGGTGAGCATGAGCAGCGAGGAGAGGATGTAGAGCCGGTCGACGAACGGGTCGAGGAGCCGACCGAGTTTGGAGACCTGGCCCAGGCGCCGGGCGAGCTGGCCGTCGACCCAGTCGGTGCCGCCGCCGACGGCGAGGATGATCGCGGCCTGCCAGTAGTACTGGGTGGCCAGCAGGAGGTAGCAGACCAGCGGGATGCCGAGGAGGCGCACGGCGGTGACGAGGTTGGGCCACGTCCATACGCCCCAACCGGGGAGCGGCGCTGCTGCTGGTCTGTTCAAGGCGGTCCTCTCGGCGGGGCCCGCGGTCGTAGCGTCGACTGCGCGCCCTGGGTCGGTCTCCTCTCGCCCGTCGCTGCGGCGGGCGGTGTTTTGTCGTCGGTCCGGTTCGGTGGGTGTATCTGGATTCTAACCGGAGGGTCCGACACCTGTATCCCGGAATTTAGGGCCCGCCGCAAGGGCCGGGACGGGTGCGGGGAGTGGAGCGGCCGAGTTGGGGCCGGGCGCCGCTTGTCTATTGAGGATGGATTCGGGGTGCGGGCGGCCGGGAAAACGTGACAGGAAACAACCCCGGGCCGGTCCTCGCGGACCGGCTCGGGGTGTCGGGGCGTTCGCGGGCGCCTACCGGGCGTCGCGTTCGGCTTCCTGTTCGCGGGCGGTGCGGCGGCGCCGGACGGCGACGGCGGCGCCGATGAGGCAGCCGCTCATGGGCACGATGAGGAGCCACAGCGCCCAGGTGGTGGCGGCCAGGACGGCGACGCCGCCGAGGAGGATGCCGGTCCCGGACGGGTCGCTCCTAGTGTCGTCGAGGGCGCGGGTGAACAGTTGCCGCCACTGCTCCCCCGGGGTCCATGCGGCGGCGGCGCGCAGCAGGACGGTGGCGGCCAGGCCCGCGACTATGAACGTCGCGAGGGCGAATCCGGGGCGGCCGGGGACGCCTTCCTGCGCCAGCACGAGGAGGTTGAGCGCCAGGAGCAGGCCGGCGCCGACGACCGCGAGGCCGACCTGCCACGACTGGCGCCATGCGGTCCGGAAGTCCGCCCAGTAGCCGGTCCAGCCGCGCGTCTCGCCGTCGGTGTAGGCCCCGAGGTGCCGGGCCCCGGCGGCCAGCGCCGCCGGGAGCGTCACGACCGGCAGTGCCGCCAGGACCAGCCAGACGCCGGTGAGCAGGCATTCGGCCAGGAGCGCGAACCCCTCGCCGAACGCCTGCCTTCTGCGTGCCGCGGCGGCCACGCTAGCCCTTCACGCCTGAGGTCGCGATGCCCTTGATGAGGAACTTCTGGAACACCAGGAAGAACAGCACCACCGGCAGGAGCGACAGGAGGGTCATGGCCATCATGCCGCCGTAGTTGGAGACGGCCTCGGTGTTGTTGTAGGACTGCAGCAGTCGCGGCATGGGGAACTTCTCGATCTCGTGGAGGTAGATCAGGGGTCCCATGAAGTCGTTCCACGACCAGATGAACGTGAAGATCGAGGACGTCACGATCGCCGGGCGCAGCAGCGGCAGCATGATGGAGAAGAAGATCCGGAAGTGCCCGGCGCCGTCGATGGTCGCGGCCTGGTCGAGTTCGCGCGGGATGCCGCGCAGGAACTGGACGTACATGAACACGAAGAACGCGTCCAGGCCGAGGAACTTGCCGATCACGAGGGGGAAGATCGTGTTGACGACGTCCATCTCGGAGAAGATCAGGTACTGCGGGATGAGCATGACCTGGCCGGGCAGCAGGAGCGTCGCGATGACCACCGCGAACATCGCCTTGCGGCCGGGGAACTCCAGGCGGCCCAGGGCGTACGCGGTGATCGAGCACGAGGCGACGATGCCGACCACCGACATCGCGGCGATGACGAACGAGTTCCAGAAGAACCGCCACAGCGGGACCCCGGCCATGCCGTCGAACGCGGACGCGAAGTGCTCCCACGTGATGGAGGTCGGGATCGGCGAGATGCTGGTGAGGATCTCGGCGTTGGGTTTGACCGCGGCGGTCAGGACCCAGAACGCGGGGTAGAGGACGACCACGAGGACCGCCAGGAGGGCGACGTGCCAGATCACGGATCTGGCTTTGGCGCCCGCGGTGCGCTTCTTGCGCGGGATCACGCGCCCCTTCGGCGACGCTTGCGAGCCGTCAATTGGCTCAGTGGCGGTAACGGCGCTCATTTGTTGTCCTCCCCCGCGTAGTAGACGAGGTTCTTGGCGGCGCGGAACATGACGAGGGTGACCACGCCGACGGCGAGCACGAGCATCCACGCCCAAGCCGACGCGTAGCCCATGCGCAGGTCCACGAACGCCAGGGCGTAGATGCGGACGGTGTAGAACAGGGTCGACCAGGCCGGTCCGCCGGCGGTGCCGCCGATGATGAACGCGGGACCGAACAGCTGGAACGCGTGCACGGTCTCCATGAGCACGTTGAAGAAGATGACCGGCGACAGCATCGGGATCGTGATGTGCACGAACCGGTGCCATCTGCCGGCGCCGTCGACTTCGGCGGCTTCGTGGAGCTCGCCGGGTACCTGCAGGAGCCCGGCCATGAAGATGACCATCGGTGCGCCGAACGTCCACACGCTCAACAGGACGAGCATGAGGATGGACACGGACGGGTTGCCGATGAACCCGCCGCCGTCCCACCCGAACCAGGACATGATCTGGTCCTGGGGGCCGCCTCCGGCGAACAGGGCCTTCCACACGATCGCGATGCCGACGCTCATGGCGATGAGCGAGGGCATGTAGAACGCGGCCCGGTAGAAGCCGATGCCGCGCCGCGACTGCGTCAGGAGCATCGCGACCGCCAGGGACGCGATGAGCTTGAGCGGCACGGCCAGCAGCACGTACAGGAGGGTCACTTTGACGGCCCGGCCGAACATCGGGTCGTCGAACATCGCCGTGTAGTTCTCCAGGCCGATGAACTCCCCGCCCAGCAGCAGGTGGTAGTCGGTGAACGAGAGGTACAGCGACCACAGCATCGGACCGACGGTGAAGACGAGCGACCCGATGATCCAGGGGGTCATGAAGGTGTAGCCGACGAGCCGCTCGCCGCGGCGGGACACCGGGGTGCGGCGCTTGGCCGCCCCCCGGTTCCCGCGCGCGGGCGGCGCTCCGGCCTCTTCGGCCGCGGGTGGCGCGGTCGTGGAGGGAGAAGCTGACACGGTGAGGATTCCTTAAATGGGTGTTACTGCTCGTTGGCGAGGAGGGTCTCGGCCTCGGTGAAGAACAGCGCGGCGGCGTCGGCCGGGGTCATCTCGGCGTACTGGACCTGCTGGTACAGCTCGCCGAACTTGACCTCGATCGCGCCGGTCGCGGCCGGCGGGGCGGGCGGGGGCGTGGTCAGGTACTGCTCGACCGACGCCTCGTAGTCGATGACGGCCTGCGAGGCCGCGTCCAGCTCGACGTTCGCGAGCCCGGCGTTGGTGGCCGGGATGCCGCGGCTGGTGCCCAGGATCGCGATCGCCTCGGGGTCGCCGAGGAGGAAGTCGATGAGCTTCGCGGAGGCCTCGGCCTGCTCGGTCGCGGCCGAGATCACGAACTGCATGGAGGGCTTGAGGTACAGGCCCAGGTTGTTCGGGTCCAGCGACGGGGGCGCCGACAGCGCCAGCGCGCCGCCGTTCGCCTCGACGGTGGGGGCCATGCCGGGCAGGAAGTTGTCCCACCCGATCTCGGAGGCGAGCAGGTCCTGGACGAGGCCGCCCTCGACCCATTCAACGGTGGTCGCGACCGGCGGGACGTCCCCGGCGGCGTACAGGGCCGCCGTGGTCTGCCACCACTCGGCGAGCTTGGCCTGGTCGAAGTTGAGGGCCTTGCCGTCCTCGGTGTAGAACGAGCCGCCCTGCTGGCGCAGCCACAGCTCCATGAAGTGGTACTGCCCGGCCCAGTCGCCGCCGCCCCACTTGCCGTCGCCCAGACCTGCGGTCACGGTGGCGATGTCGGCCGCGTAGTTGTCCCACGAGTAGCCGGGCGCGGGCGCGGTCACGCCGTGCTGCTCGAACCAGTCCGAGCGGTAGATCAGGCCGAGGGTGTTGCCCGCGGCCGGGACGGCGACGAGCTTGCCGTCGAGCTTCGCGGTCTCCAGGAAGCCCTCGCGGAAGTCGTCGGTCTTGACGACCCCGTCCAGGGGCAGCAGCAGACCGGTCTGCCCGAACTGGCGCAGCCGCGAGTAGTCCATCTGGAACACGTCCGGAAGGTCCTTCGAGGCCATGCGGCCGGCCATCGACTCCCAGTACGCGGGGAAGTCGGCGAAGTTCGGCTTCACCTTGATGCCGGTGTTCTTCTGCTCGAACAGCGCGATCGCCTCTTTGGTGATCGTCGCGCGGGTCTCGTCGCCCCACCATTCGAAGCTGATCTCGATCGGGTCGTCGGCGGTGCCGGCCGGGCCGTCTTCACCGCAGGCGGCGGCAGCGGCGAGGACCGCGGCGGCCGAGGCGCCGGTGAGGACGGACCTGCGGCGGAGGCCGTGAGGGTTGCGCATCATCGTTGATTGCTCCTTCTTATTAGAGGGGTCCCGCCCCGGGGGGCGGGCCTTCGGGATCTATTGAGTTCGCTGCCCGCGTCAGGGGACGCGGGCGGGTTCGAGCCGCGCGGCCGCACCCGCCCAGGGCTGTTGCGGCCCTTGGGGTTCGTATCGGCGCGGACGTGCAGAATCGCGGGCGACAGCCCGCCGGGCCGCAGGCCCGGGTGCGATCAGACCCAGCGCCTGGGCCTGCACGAGGGCGTTGCCCAGGGCGGTGGCCTCGTCGGGCCCGGCCAGGACCGGACGGCCGACGGCGTCGGCCGTCAACTGGCACAGCAGCGCGTTGTTCGCGCCGCCGCCGACGATGTGGACGGTCTCGACCGGCTCCCCGGTGAGGGTTTCGAGCGAGGCGACCGCGCGGCGGTGGGCCAGCGCGAGCGAGTCGAGCACACACGCGGCCACCTCCGCGGGGGTCTCGGGAACCGGCTGCCCGGTTTCGGCGCAGTAGGCGCGGAGGCGACCGGGCATGTCGCCGGGGTCGGCGAACCGGGCGTCGTCGGGATCGACGACCGACCTGAGCCGCTCGGCCTTCGCGGCTTCGGCGAGCAGGCCCGCGAGGTCGACGTCGAGGCCCTGCGACCGCCACGTGCGGATCGACTCGTTGAGCAGCCACAGCCCGGCGACGTTGCGCAGGAACCGGATCGACCCGTCCGCGCCGCGCTCGTTCGTGAAACCCGCCTCGAGCGCTTCGGGGCCCGTGACCGGGGTGTCGCGTTCGACGCCGACGAGCGACCACGTGCCGCACGAGATGTACGCGGCGCGTTCGCCCTCGTAGGGGACGGCGGCGACGGCCGCGGCGGTGTCGTGGCTGGCGGTCGCGATCACCTGCGTGGACGCGGCGAGCCCGGTCGCTGCGGCGACCTCGGGCAGGACCGGGCCCAGGACCGTGCCCGTGGGCGTGACCGGGCCGAGCAGGCCGAGGTCGATGCCGAGCCGGTCGGCAAGGCCCTGCGACCAGTCGCCGGTGGCGAGATCGACCAGGCCCGTGGTGGACGCGTTCGTCGCCTCCCATGCAGGGACACCGGAGAGCCAGTACCCGATGAGGTCGGGGATCAGCAGCGCCTGGTGGGCATCGGTGGTTTCGGCGGTGAGCTGGAAGATCGTGTTGAACGGCTGCGGCTGGATACCGGTGGCGGCGAACAGGTCCGCGGCACCGACCTCTTCGAGCACTGCGGCTTTGGCGGCGGCGCCGCGCGGGTCCCGATAGCAGACCGGGTTCCCCGCGAGATGCCCGTCAGCGCCGATCAGGCCGTAGTCGACCGCCCACGAGTCCACACCGACCGCGACCGCACCCGGTACGGCGCGCAGGCCGTCGAGGATGCCCGACCACAGGCCCAGCACGTCCCAGTACAGGCGCCCGCGGACATTGACCGCACGGTTGGGGAACCGGGCGGCCTCGACAAGGTCGATCCGGTCGGCGCGGACACGGGCGGCCATGACGCGCCCCGAGGACGCGCCGAGGTCGACGGCGGCAAGGAGCGTCACCGCAGGAACCCCTGCGGATTGCCCGAGTCCACGGGGATGTGGACGCCGGTGGTGAGCCCGAGATCGGGGCCGACCAGCGCATAGACCGCGTCGGCTACCGAAGACGGCAGCACCTCTTTCTTCAGGAGGGTGCGCCCGGCGTAGTACTTGCCGAGTTCGGACTCCTCGACGCCGTACACGGCGGCGCGGTTGGCGCCCCACCCGGAGGCGAAGATCCCGGAGCCGCGCACCACGCCGTCGGGGTTGATCCCGTTGACGCGGATGCCGTGCTCCCCGAGCTCGGCGGCGAGCAACCGGACCTGGTGGGCCTGGTCGGCTTTTGTGGCGGAGTACGCGATGTTGTTGGGGCCCGCGAACACCGAGTTCTTCGACGCGATGTAGACGATGTCCCCGCCCAAACCCTGCGCGATCATCAACCGCGCGGCCTCGCGGCTGACCAGGAAAGAGCCCTTCGCCATCACGTCGTGCTGCAGGTCCCAGTCCGCGCCGGTCGTCTCCAGCAGCGGCTTCGACAGCGACAGCCCGGCATTGTTCACGACCAGGTCCACACCGCCGAACGCCACCGCCGCCGCACCGATCGCAGCGGCCACGGCCGCCTCGTCGGTCACGTTGCAGGCCACACCGACCGCGACATCCGCGTTCCCGATCCCGGCAGCGGCCTCCTCGGCCTTCGCCAGGTCGAGATCGGCGATCACGACACAGGCACCTTCGGCGGCGAGCCGTTCAGCGGTGGCCTTGCCGATACCCCCGGCCGCGCCGGTCACGAACGCGACCCGCCCGGCGAGCGGCTTCGGCTTCGGCAGCCGCCGGAGCTTCGCCTCCTCAAGGTCCCAGTACTCGATACGGAACTTCTCGGACTCGTCGATCGGTGCATACTGGGAGATCGCCTCCGCACCGCGCATCACGTTGATCGCGTTGACGTAGAACTCCCCCGCCACCCGAGCGGTCTTCTTGTCCGGCCCGAACGAGAACATGCCCACACCCGGCACGAGCACGATCGCCGGGTCCGCCCCGCGCATCGCGGGCGAACCCTCCACAGCGAACCGCTCATAGTAGGCGGCGTAATCCGCACGGTAGGCCGCATGCCGCTCCTGCAGGTGAGCGATAACCTCCGCAAACGGCTGCCCCGCAGCAGTTTCCAGCACGAGCGGCCGCACCTTGGTACGCAAGAAATGGTCAGGGCACGACGTACCGAGCGCCGCGAGCTCCGGCATCCGCTCCGAGGCCAGGAAATCGAGGACCACGGCGTCGTCGGTGAAATGCCCGACCTGACGCCGGTCGGTCGACACCAGACCCCGGACCACCGGAGCCAGAGCGGCCGCACGCGCAGCGCGCGCCTCAGCATCGAGGGGTTCGGTCACGCGCTGGCCGAAGGGGTCTTTGCGGCCGCGTTCGGCGATGAACGCCTCGCAGCCGGAGATGATCTCGAGGGAGTTCGCCTCGCACGCTTCGGAGGTGTCGCCCCAGGCGGTGATGCCGTGCCCGCCGAGGATGCACCCGATGGCCTGCGGGTTCGCGGCCTTGATCGCCGCGATGTCCAGGCCCAGCTGGAAACCGGGGCGCCGCCAATCGACCCACACGACGCGGTCGCCGAAGCACTCCTTGGTGAGGGCGGGGCCGTCAGCGGACGTGGCGAACGCGATCCCCGAATCCGGGTGCAGGTGGTCGACGTGCGCGGCGTCGACAAGGCCGTGCATCGCCGTGTCGATACTGGGTGCGGCACCGCCGCGGCCGTGCAGGCAGTAGTCGAACCGCGCGACCATCGCGTCCTCGGCATCGACACCCGGATAGGTGTCCACCATGGCCCGCATCCGGTCCAGCCGCAGCACCGCCAGACCGGACTCGGTCAACGTGCCGAGGTCGCCGCCGGAGCCCTTGACCCACAGCAACTCCACCGGCTCGCCCGTGACCGGGTCGGTCTCGGTGCCCTTCGCGGAGGTGTTGCCGCCCGCGAAGTTCGTGTTCCGCTTGTCCGCGCCCAGCCGGTTCGACCGGCCGATCAGCTCCTGCTTCGCGCTCATCGGCTACGCGCCCCACCCGGCGGCCTGGCCGCCCTGGCGGTCGGCCCGGATCTTCTCCGCATAGCCGGAAGCCGCGTAGGCGGCCATCGGGTCGGCGTCCAGGCCCTGCTCAGCGCGCAGTTCGGCCAGCAGCGGGCGCACGTCGGTGTTGTACGCGTCCATCAGAACCGCGTTCGCACCGAGCACATCCCCCGCGCGCTGCGCGGCGGCCAGCGCGTCGGTGTCGACCAGGAGCGCCTTCGCGGTCGCCTCCTGCACGTTCATGACCGAGCGGATCTGGCCGGGGATCTTCGGCTCGATGTTGTGGCACTGGTCGAGCATGTACGCGATGCCCGAGTCCGGGCCCACCACGCCTTGCAGCGCGAGCTCGTGCATGATCCGGAACAGCTGGAACGGGTCCGCCGAGCCGACCATGAGGTCGTCGTCGGCGTAGAACCGCGAGTTGAAGTCGAACCCGCCGAGCTTCCCTTCCCGCAGGAGCATCGCGACGATGAACTCGATGTTCGTGCCCGGCGCGTGGTGGCCGGTGTCGATGACGACCTGCGCCTTCGCACCGAGCTTGAGGCAGTGCGCGTAGGCGGTGCCCCAGTCGGGGACGTCCATCGTGTAGAACGACGGCTCGAACAGCTTGTATTCGAGGAGGAGGCGCTGGCCTGCGCCGAGGCGTGCGTAGACCTCGGCGAGGACGTCGGCGAGGCGGGCCTGGCGGTCGGCGATGGAGTCCTGGCCGGGGTAGTTGGTGCCGTCGGCGAACCAGAGCTTGAGGTCGGCCGAGCCGGTGGCGTCCATGATGTCGACGCATTCGAGGAGGTGGTCGGTGGCCTTGCGGCGCACGGCCGCGTCGGGGTGGCAGACCGATCCGAGCATGTAGTCGTCGTCTTGGAAGGTGTTGGAGTTGATGGTGCCGATCTTGACGCCGAGGTCGGCGGCGTGGGCGGCGAGCGCCTCGTAGTCGTCCACTTTGTCCCAGGGGATGTGGAGGGCGACGGACCCGGCGGCGCCGGTGTACTGGTTGACCTGGGCGGCGTCGGCGAGCTTCTCGAAGGGGTCGCGGGGGACGCCGTGCTGGGCGAAGACCTTGAAGCGGGTGCCGGAGTTGCCGAAGGCCCAGGAGGGCAGTTCGATGGTCTGGGTCGCGAGGACCTGCTTCGCGTGCTGCTTGCGGTCGCTCATTCGCCGGTTCCTTCGGTCTGCGCCAGTTGGGTTTCGAGGTTGAACACTTCGGGGAGGACGGTGAAGGCGTCGTCGGCGTTGGCGCCTCCGGTGCCTTCGAAGAAGGGGGCCATCTCGGCCTGCCAGCGGGCGTTGACCTCGGTTGCGGCCATGCCGGTGCGGGCGGCGTCGAAGTCGTCGGTCTCGAGGTAGCCGACGAGGAGGCCGTCGTCGCCGAGGAAGAGGGAGTAGTTGGTCCAGCCGGTGGCGGCGAGGGCGGCGAGCATGTCGGGCCAGACGGCGGCGTGGCGTTCGCGGTACTCGTCCAGGCGGTCGGGCCGGACGCGGAGCGTGAAGCACACGCGCGCCTTGGAAGGCGCTTGCAAGCCGTTGGTCGGGGCTGCCAAGGGGTTCCTCCTCGGAAGTGGAGCGGGAATCGGCCGCAAGATATTGAATCGATTCATGAAGGGATTTCGATAAGTTAAAACCCTCGGGCCTCAGGTTGTCAAGGCGTGACCGGCAAGAAATTCGAACACGGTTCGGTATATGCTCCTCAAGCTCCGGGTCCGCCGTTGAACCGTTTCAAAGGCGCCGCGATCGTTCGGCCCCGGAACCGCCCGCAGCGACGAGCGTCGATCCTTCGGCGCGCACCCCCGCACTACCCTGGGCTCCCGATAGCATTCGTGAGGTGACGATGACCACTACCAGCATGAAGGACGTCGCGCGCGCCGCGGGCGTGTCGGTCGGGACGGTCTCCAACGTGCTCAACCGGCCCGAGGCCGTCGCCGAGGAGACCCGCTCGCGGGTGCAGGCCGCCATCGCCGAACTCGGGTACGTCCGCAACGACTCCGCCAGGCAGCTGCGGGCCGGGCGCTCGCGCACCGTCGCCGTCGTCGTGCTGGACGTCGCCAACCCGTTCTTCACCGACGTCGTGCGCGGCGCCGAGCCGCTCATCGAGTCCGCGGGCGGCGTCGTCACGGTCTGCGACTCCGGCGAGGACGTCCGCCGCGAACGCCGCCACCTCGAGATCCTCGAGGAGCAGCGGGTCCTGGGCCTGCTCATCACCCCCGTCGACGACACCTCCGCGTCCTGGATCGAGCGGCTCTCGGGACACGACATCCCGCTGGTCCTGGTCGACCGCGGCGCCGGGCGGCACCCGCACTGCTCGGTCGCGGTCGACGACGTCCACGGCGGCCGCCTCGCCGCCCGCCACCTCGCCGACCGGGGCCACGCGCGCATCGCGTTCGTCGGAGGCCCGGCCTCGATCCCGCAGGTCGCCGACCGCCTCGCCGGGTGCCGCGAGGTGTGCGAGGAGCGCGGCGTCGCCCTGGAGGTGTTCACGACCGCCGGGCTCAACTTCGCCGCGGGCCGCGAGGCCGTCGAGCAGATGCTGGCCCTCGAGGAGCGGCCCACGGCCATGTTCTGCGCCAACGACCTCGTCGCGCTCGGCGCGCTGCAGGCGCTGACGATGCACGGCATCAAGGTCCCGCAGGAGTGCGCGATCATCGGCTACGACGACATCGACTTCGCCGCGGCCGCCGCGGTGCCGCTCTCCTCGGTCCGCCAGCCGCGCTCGCAGCTGGGCCGCACGGCCGCGCAGCTCTTGTTCGACGAGATCGCCGAGGGCGCGGGGCACACCCACCGCAACGTGGTGTTCCAGCCCGAGCTGGTCGCGCGGGCCTCGACCGCGCAGGAGCTGTGACCAGCCCCCACCCGCTCCTGTAACGGTAAAGTTCGGGTCTGGTAGCGTCTGCGCAACCGGCCCGGTGGCGTGTCGCTCCCGGCGTCGGCGTGCGAACAACCGACCCCCCGCCAGGAGGCGAACATGGCCGAGCACCACTCCGCGCGCATCGAGTTCGATCCGCGCTTCACCGTCGCCGACGTGCCCGAGCGGCTGTTCGGCTCGTTCGTCGAGCACCTGGGCCGGTGCGTCTACACCGGTATCTACGAGCCCGGGCATGCGACCGCGGACGCCGACGGCCTGCGCCAGGACGTGCTCGACCTCATCAGCGAGCTGGGCCCGACGATGGTCCGCTACCCCGGCGGGAACTTCGTCTCCGGCTACCGGTGGGAGGACGGCACGGGCCCGAAGGAGGAGCGGCCGCGCCGCCTCGACCTCGCCTGGGGCACCACCGAGACCAACCAGTTCGGGCTCGGCGAGTTCATGAAGTTCTGCCGCACCGTCGGTGTCGAGCCGAACATGGCCGTGAACCTCGGCACCCGCGGCCTGCAGGAGGCCCTGGACCTGCTCGAATACGCGAACCACCCGGGCGGGACGTACTGGTCGGACCTGCGCCGCTCGCACGGCGACGAAGAGCCGTACGGCATCAAGCTGTGGTGCCTGGGCAACGAGATGGACGGCCCCTGGCAGATCGGGCAGAAGACCGCCCACGAGTACGGCCGCACCGCCGACCAGGTCGCGCGGTCGATGCGGTACATCGACCCCGAGCTCGACCTCGTCGCGTGCGGCTCCTCGTCGCGAGGCATGCCGGAGTTCGGCGCGTGGGAGGCCGAGGTCCTGGCCCAGTCGTACGAGTCGGTGGACTACATCTCCGCGCACGCCTACTACCAGCCGCGCGACGGCGACTTCAAGTCGTTCATGGCCTCGGCGCAGGACATGGAGCTGTTCATCGACGGCGTCACCGCCACGGCGGACGCGGTCGGCGCGAAGCTGAAGACCGACAAGAAGATCAACATCTCCTTCGACGAGTGGAACGTCTGGTACCAGGACGCCCCCACGGGCGAGCGGGACGAGCCGTGGGCGGTCGCGCCGCGCCAGCTCGAGGACGTGTACTCGGCGATGGACGCGGTCGTGTTCGGGTCGCTGATGATCACGCTGCTGCGCCGCTGCGACCGCGTCACGGCCGCGTGCCTGGCGCAGCTGGTGAACGTGATCGCGCCGATCATGACCGAGCCGGACGGGCCGGCGTGGCGCCAGACCACGTTCTTCCCGTTCGCCGAGGCCTCGAAGTTCGGTCGCGGGAAGGTCCTGCGGGTCAACGCCGCGTCGCCATCGATCAGCACCGAGAAGTACGGGGACGTCGCCGCGCTCCACTCGGTGGCCGTGGCGAACGAGGACGGCACCTACACGGTGTTCGCCGTCAACCGCGACCTTGAGGCGCCGATGACGCTCGAGGTCGACCTCGGTTCGCTCGGCGGTCTCACCGATGTGTCGTGCTCGACGTTGACGGACGAGGACCCGAACGCGAAGAACACCCTGGCCGACCAGACCCGCGTGGCCCCGGTCGCCAACGGCGCGATCACGGTCAAGGACGGTGTCGCGTTCATCGAGCTGCCCGCAATGAGCTGGAACACCATCCGCATCGCCTAGGCGCGCAACGCGAAACGGGCCCGCAGCTGCAAGCTGCGGGCCCGTTGTTCGTTGTCAGGCGCGGGAGGCGCGGACGGCTGCGGCGAGCTCGTTCAGGAGCGCCTCGGTCTCGTCCCAGCCGACGCAGGCGTCGGTCACGGACTTGCCGTATTCGAGCGTGTCGAGGGGCGCGGGCTCCTGGCGGCCGGCTTCGATGAAGCTCTCGATCATGAGCCCGGCGATGCCCTGCTCCCCTGCGGCGATGCGCTCGGCGAGTTCGCGGACGACCTCGGCCTGGCGGACGTGGTCCTTCCCGGAGTTGGCGTGGCTCGCGTCCACGACCAGGCGCTGCGGCATGCCGTGCTTGGCGAGCAGCGCGAGGCCGTCGCGGACGTCCTCGGGGCTGTAGTTGGGTCCGCTGCGGCCGCCGCGCAGGATGATGTGGCAGTCGGGGTTGCCGGAGGTGGAGACGATCGAGGCGCGGCCGTCCTCGTCGACGCCGAAGAACACGTGGTCTCCGGCGGCGGCCCGGCAGCCGTCGATAGCGGAGGTCAGGTCGCCGTCGGTGGTGTTCTTGAAGCCGATGGGCATGGACAGGCCGGACGCGAGCTGGCGGTGGACCTGCGATTCGGTGGTGCGGGCGCCGATCGCGCCCCAGGAGACGGCGTCGGCGATGTGCTGGGGGCTGGTGGGTTCGAGGAACTCGCAGCCGACCGGGAGGCCGGTGTCGAGGACGTCGAGGAGGACGCGGCGGGCCAGGCGCAGGCCGAGTTCGACGTCGTGGGTACCGTCGAGGTGCGGGTCGTTGATGAGGCCCTTCCAGCCGACGGTGGTGCGGGGCTTCTCGAAGTAGACGCGCATGACGACCATGAGGGCGTCGCCGAGGTCGGCCGTGGCGGCGGCGAGGCGCTGCGCGTAGTCCTTGGCGGCGGCCGGGTCGTGCACGGAGCAGGGGCCGACGACGACGAGGAGGCGGTCGTCGGTCCCGGTGAGGACGTGCTCGACCTCGCGGCGGCTGCGCTCGACCAGGGCGGCACGCTTGTCGCCGAGCGGCAGTTCGGCGCGCAGGGCGGCGGGGGCGACGAGGGGCTGGAAGGCGGTGACGCGCAGGTCGTTGGTCTGCGGCGGCAGATCAGTGGGCGTGCTCATCGGGTGCGGTTCCCATCTCTGGTTGCGAGGCGGGTCCTGTCCACTCGTGGTCTCCCCCGGTGCCGGCCCGCCTGACGACGAAAGGCAGCGACTGGTGTCGCTGCCTTGTTGGCTCCGGGTGTGTTCTGCGGTCAGCGCGTGCGCCGCCGGGCTCCACCCGGAGCCGGCGTAAAGCGCCAATAACCACGAACAACCGTAGACATGCGCCGAACCGTAGCACACCCGCGCGGGGGCCCGCCACGGCCCGGGGCGGGTGTCACAGGCCGCTGATCGTCTCGGGGGCGCGCTCGGCGCGGGCGAGGGCGCGCACCAGGTCGGCTTGGCCGTGGCGTTTGGCGGCGAGGCGGGTGAGCATCCACGCGGCGGTGTCGAACGCGTCCTGGTCGCATTCGGGGGTGTCGATCCCGGCGGAGTAGGCGAGGTCGTCGCCGTGGACGACGAGTTCCATGATGCGGGTGCGCAGGAAGTCGTCGAGGGTCATCGCGTAGGGCCAGCGGGTGTTGCCGCTGGTCTCGGTGCCGTCCATGGCCGCCAGCGCAGTCTCCAGAGTGCTCAACGCGCTCGAGGCGTCGGCGATGACCGTTTCGGGACCGGCTGCGGCGGCTTTCTCGCCGCCGTCGCGGATGCCGGTGTTGTAGTCGTTGTCGATGTCGGCGGCGAGCCAGGCGGCGCGGTCGTAGTGGCCGAAGAGGGTCACGGTGTCCTTGCCGGCGTGGTCGGCGGCGAGTCCGGCGGTGACCGAGGTGATCTGCTGCAGCAGGTGGGTGGCGAGGCCGCCGACGGTGAAGCCCGCCAGCGCGGACGGGCCGGTCCAGGCGTTCGTGACGGCGTCGTCCCCGGCGAGGTCCAGGGCGGTGCGGGCGGCGGCGAGGTACTGGTCGCGGATGCTCGACATTCGGTTCGCTTTCTAGCGCATGGAGACGTGGACGTGGTTGGTGTGGTCGGAGGCGGGGTCGCCTCCGGCGCCGGAGTAGGAGCGCCAACCGGAGGACGGGGACCAGAACTCGCGGTACCAGATCACGTATTCGACGCCGAGGGCGTCGGCGTTGTTGACGTACCAGGAGGCGAGCTGGTCGCCGTAGGTCTTGTCGTCGCCGGAGGCGTCCTCGTTCTGGAACCCGGATTCGTCGGCGGCCCAGTCGCAGGCGCGGCCCAGCGGGTGCTCGCCGGAGCCGCCGGAGCGGTAGCAGGAGACGTAGTGGTCGAACCCGGCTTCTTTGGTCTCGTTGTACATGTGGAGGGTGCGCGGGGTGAGGCAGCCGTCGGTGGTGGGGTCGTCCTCGGTGCAGCCGGAGCTGTCGCCGCCGTAGCCTTCGGCGGCGGGGGCGCCGCCGTCGGAGCCGGGCCCGGAGGCTTCCTCGGCGCGGAGGTCTTCGAGCTGCTCTTCGAGTTCGTCGGCGGCCTTCTCGGCGTCGTTCAAGGCGTCTTCGGCGGCTTTGACCTCGTCGGCGTGCGCGGCCTGCTCGGCTTCGAGCTGGTCGAGGAGCGCCCCGGCCTCGTTCATGAGCGCGGCCCGCTCGCCGCCGAGGAACCCGGTGTAGGTCATGGCGTCGACGAGGTCGCGGGAGTTCTCGGAGGAGAGGACCGCGTTGGTGGTCTGGAGTTCGCCCTCGGTGTGGAGGTAGACCGCGTACTCGTTGAGGTCGGTGGTGAGCTCGTTGAACAGGGCCTGCGTGTCGGCGATCTGCGTTTCGAGTTCGGCGGCGCGCGCGTTGGCGGCGTCGACGGCCTCCTCGGCGTCGGCGACCTTGTCGATGGCCTCGGCCAGGTCGGCTTCGAGGGTCTTCTCGTCGGGTTCGGCCGAGGCCGGGACGGGGAAGAACGCCACGAGGGCGGCGAGGAGCACTACGGGGAGGATCTGCTTGCTGCGCACGGGTGGAGGTCTGCTTCCGGAGGGTCGGGTCGCCGCCCCGGCTGGGCGGCGGCCGGTTTACAAATCGAGGTCGACCACGAGGGGGGCGTGGTCGGAGGCGCCTTTGCCTTTGCGTTCGTTGCGGTCGACGTAGGCGTCGGTGACGGCCGCCTTGAAGGCGGGGTTGGCCAGGACGAGGTCGATGCGCAGGCCGCGGTTCTTGGGGAAGTCGAGGTTGCGGTAGTCCCAGAACGTGAACGGCTGGTCGTATTTGAGGGCCCGGGGGTAGACCTCGGCGAGCCCGGCGGCCTGCACGGCGGCGAGCGCGTCGCGTTCGTCCTGGGTGATGTGGGTGGTGCCGGTCCATTCGGCGACGTCCCAGAGGTCGTCGTCGGTGGGGCAGATGTTGTAGTCGCCGAGGGCGGCGAAGGGGAGGGCCCCGGCGGCGTCCGCGGCGGCGTCGGCGGCGAGGGCCTTGAGGAACGCGAGCTTGTACGGGAAGTGCGGGTCGGCCGTGTCGCGGCCGTTGGGGATGTACAGGGACTGGACGCGGACGGGACCGCACGTGGCGGTGATCGCCCGCGGTTCGGCCGCGTCCCCGAACTCGGGCTGGTCGGCGATGCCGCGGCGCACGTCCGCGATGCCGACGCGCGAGAGGATCGCGACGCCGTTCCAGCGGCCGGTGCCCCACGAGGCGATCTCGTACCCGGCGGCGCTGATCGCGTCGACGGGCACGTCCGCGTCGGCGCATTTGAGTTCTTGGAGGCAGACCACGTCCGGCTCGGCGGTCTCGAGCCAGCCGGTGAGCCGGTCGAGGCGGGCTTTGAGCGAGTTGATGTTCCACGTGGCCACGCGCATGGGCCTCACCCTACCCGCCGCCGGGTCCGCGGTGAGCGGACCCGGGGTGCGCGGGTCAGTTTCCGCTGGTCGGGGCCGCTTCCACAGGGTCCGGTGTGGCCGGTTCGGCACGTTCGGTGCGGGGTCCGACGGCGACGGCGAGGAGCCCGAACCCGATCGCGGTGGTGAACCCGGTGACGGCGATGCCGGAGTCGTTGACGACCGCGCCGAGGACGGCGATGGTGGCCAGGCCGATCGCGGCGGCCGCGACTTCATTCGAGCGGATCGGGGCGCGTTTGCGCCAGATGACGATCGCGCCGACGAGCGCGGCGACCGAGATCCACGTCAACGGGCGCCCGATGGTGCCGATCGCGGCGTCGGCTTTGCGGATGAGGATGTTCATGGCGGTGCCGTCCAGGACAGACCCGACGAACCGGCCCAGGTGCGTCTGGTCCTCCTGCGGGCGCAGGTAGTCCAGGAACCCGCCGATCGCGAACACCGCGAACGCGATCCCCCCGGCGAGGGCGAGCGCGCCGAGCGAGAGCCTGCGGCCCCACAGTTTCAGGCAGCAGAGGATGCCGGCGGCGACGAGCGTGAGCGTCCCGCCCATGTCGCGCCCGAGGTTCGGGGCGCCGACGATGACGACCGCGCACACCCCGATCGCGATGGGGCCCCACACGCGGGCGCGGCCCTTCCACGGCAGGAACGCCACGAGGAGGATCACGGCGGCCGCGAACACGCTGAACGCGTAGTTGCCCAGGCCCGTGAACCGCGCGCCCGCCTGGGCGGTGTACCCCATGGGGGTGTGCAGCGGCCATGTCGCACCGGAGACCTGGTCGACGGCGATGAGCAGCGCGGCGGTCCCGGCGATCACCCAGACCGGGCGCGCGCCGCTCCTAGTCCACGGCAGCGAGGCGGCAATGGTGAGGACCGCGATGCCAGCGGCGATGATCAGCCAGAACGCCAGCTGCGGGTTGCCCGCGCGCCACCAGTGCGGGATACCGGCCGCGACACCGGCCACCGGCATCGCCGCGACCGCCAGGCACACCGTGCGCGCCAGGGGGCGGAACCGGTCCTTGCCGCACAGCAGCCACACCGCCGCGGCCACGCCGATCACGCCGACACCGGACAGGACCGAATAGAAGACGAAGCTCACCGAGATGACCGACTGCGACGCGGCCGTCTCATCAATACCTTGCGCGACCGCTTCACCGCTCGTGCGGTCCGGGTCCGGCAGGACCTGGATCGGCGCGCCCGCCACCGTCGCCGGGACGTCCGCGCCCACGACCGCCAGCGCGGTCGCCGTCAGGTCCACCAGCTGCACGTACCCGTCGCGGCCAGTAGTCGCCGAGGTCAGGTCGCCCGGTTCGACACCCGCACCGGAGTACAGGACCGGGTGCAGCGCCGACGGCGCCGAAGCGTCCGCGACACCGGCGACCAGCAGCCGCCAGTCGTCCGGCAGCGCCGCCTCGACCGCGCCGACGGCGGCGTCGGCCTCGGCCGCCGCCCGGGCCCGCACCGAGTCGGGCTCCGGTTCGATCTCCCCCGCGTCGGCAGGGCCGGTCTCCTCGTCGGAGCCGACCCCGATGTCGTCCTCGCCGAGCTGGTCGTAGTCCGTGCTCGTGTCCGGGGCGTTGTCGGCAGTGTCGCCGACGACCACACCCGGGTCGACGATCACCACGTCGCACGCGGCCATCGCCTCAGGCAGCGCACTGATCTCCGGCGCCCAGAACGCGATCCGGCCCTCAGTGTCCGCAGCGGACAGCGCCGCCCCGTCCCCGATCGCCGCCACGCACGCACCCGGGTCGGGCTCCACAACCGGCTCACCGGCCGCCTCGGCCTCGGCAGCCGCGGTCTCCTGCTCGACCGCCATCTCCGCGACCGCGTCCGCGAGCGAACCGAGCCGCGCCCCGTAGTTGAACGACTCGTTCGCCTCGACCAGGGCGTCCCAGCCCTCCACCGACCAGCCGTCACCGGTGTCCACCGGCGCCTGCAGCTGCGACTGCGCCGCACACTGCGCATCCCGGGGCGCCGCACCGCCCGCGCGCTCACCGGCGCCCAGGCTCAACCAGCCCGCCTCCGGGCACGTCCACGACCCGATCGTGCGCACGCTCATCGACGCCGACGCACCCGACCCGGCCATCGCCCACAGGTTCGGCGTCACCGACTCGTCGATATCCGTCCACGCCAGACCCGGCACACCGAACACGATGACCCCGGCAGCCTCGTCCTCCTCAGCCGCCGCAGCCGCCGGAGGCAGCGCCAACGCACCGCAGACCACCGCCAGCACGGCCGCGAAACCCCGCACCCACGCACCGCGCACCCGCACGCCCGCCTCCCAAGTCATGCCAGCAGTCTATGGGGTCCCCGCGCCGTCCCCGGCCGCCTGGCCGCCTGACCTTCACCACACCCCGCCGCGCCGAAACCGCCCGACGTCACACCCCCGCGTTAGGCTGGCCCGATGCGCACCATCGCCACCGCCAACGTCAACGGAATCCGGGCCGCCGCCAAGAAAGGCATCGTCCCCTGGCTCGAACAGACCCAAGCGGACGTGGTGCTCCTCCAAGAAGTCCGCGCCGCCCACGACCAGGTCCCCGCCGAAGCCCTCGAAGCAGGCGGCTGGCACTGGCACGTCGCCCCCTCCACCGTCGCCAAAGGACGCGCCGGCGTCGCCGTCCTCACCCGGGGCGAACCCGAAGCCGTCCGCACCGGATTCGACACGGAATTCGCCGACCACGGCCGCTACGCCGAAGTCGACCTCCCCGGCCTCACCGTCGCCAGCCTCTACCTCCCCTCCGGCGAGACCGACACCCCCCGCCAGGTCGAGAAGGAACGCTTCATGACCGTCTTCGCCGAATACCTCGCCGAAGCCGCCAAGAAAGCCCAGGAAGGCGGCCGCGAACTCCTCGTCTGCGGCGACTGGAACATCGCCCACGCCGAAGCCGACCTCAAGAACTGGAAAGCCAACAAGAAGACCGCCGGATTCCTCCCGGGCGAACGCGCCTGGCTCACCGACCTCTACGGCACCGGCACCTTCGTCGACGTCGTCCGCGCCCTCCACCCCGGCACCGAAGGCCCCTACTCCTGGTGGTCCTACCGCGGCCGCGCCTTCGACAACGACGCCGGCTGGCGCATCGACCTCCACGTCGCCACCACCGGCCTCGCCGCCAAAGCCACCAAAGCCTGGGTCGACCGCGCCCCCGCCCACGACCAGCGCTGGTCCGACCACGCCCCCGTCCTGGTGACGTACGACCACTAGACCCGGCTGGCCGCCCGGCAGGGCGAAAGGGCACCATTGAACCCCGTGAGCCTCATCGACTACCTGCCGTCCTCGAACACGCCCGAACCCGACGACGTCTACACGGCCTTCGCGCAATGGGCCGAAGACTCCGGGATCGTCCTCTACGAGCACCAGGAAGAGGCCCTCCTGGCCATCTGCACCGGCCAGAACACCATCATCGCCACCCCCACCGGGTCCGGCAAGTCCCTCATCGCCGCCGCCGCGCACTTCAACGCACTCGCGAACCAGCGCACCTCGTTCTACACCGCACCGATCAAAGCGCTCGTCTCCGAGAAGTTCTTCGAACTGTGCGAGCAGTTCGGGCACGAGAACGTCGGCATGCTCACCGGCGACGCGTCCGTCAACCCCGACGCGCCCCTGATCTGCTGCACCGCAGAAATCCTCGCCAACCTCGCCCTGCGCGAAGGCGCGGCCCTGGACTGCGACTCGGTAGTAGCCGACGAGTTCCACTTCTACGCCGAACCCGACCGCGGCTGGGCCTGGCAGGTCCCGCTCCTAGAACTCCACCGCGCCCAGTTCACCCTCATGTCCGCGACGCTCGGCGACACCGAGTTCTTCCAAACCGACCTGACCCGCCGCACCGGACGCGAGACCGCGCTCATCGCCTCCGCCACCAGGCCCGTCCCACTGCACTACGAGTACCGCAAGACCCCGCTGCACGAAACCGTCGAGAACCTCGTCGACAACAACCGCGCCCCCGCCTACATCGTGCACTTCACACAGGCCGCCGCCCTCGACACCGCCCAGTCGCTGTCGAGCCTCAACCTCGTCGACAAGGACGCCAAGGCCGCCATCAGTACCGCACTCGGCGGATTCCGGTTCACCACCAAATTCGGCCAGACCCTCGCCCGGCTCGTCCGCTCCGGCATCGGCGTCCACCACGCCGGGATGCTCCCCAAATACCGGCGCCTGGTCGAACGCCTCGCCCAGCAGGGCCTGCTCAAGATCATCTGCGGCACCGACACCCTCGGCGTCGGCATCAACGTGCCGATCCGCACCGTCGTCTTCACCGGCCTCTCCAAATACGACGGCCGCCGCACCCGCCGCCTGCGCTCCCGCGAGTTCCACCAGATCGCCGGACGCGCCGGCCGCGCCGGATTCGACACCGAGGGCTTCGTCGTCTGCGAAGCCCCCGACCACGTCATCGAGAACGAGAAGGCCATGCAGAAATTCGGGCTCGACCCGAAGAAACGCAAGAAGATGGCGAAGAAGAAAGCCCCTGAGGGGTTCGTCGGCTGGTCCGACGAGACCTTCGCCGCCCTCTCCGAGGCCCCGCCCGAACCGCTGCAGTCGCGCATGCGCATGACCCACGCGATGCTCATCAACCTGCTCGCCCGCCCCGGCAACACCTTCGAACACGTCCGCACCCTCATCGAGGACTCGCACGCCGACCGCGCCACGCAGCTGAAGATGGCCCGCACCGCGCTCACCATCGCCCGCACCCTCCGCGACGCCGGGATCGTCGTCATCGAGGACGGCAAAGTCCGCCTCACTGTCGACATGCCCGACCACTTCGCGCTCAACCAGCCGCTCGCGCCGTTCGCACTGGCGGCCTTGGAACTGCTCGACACCGAGTCGGACACGTACGCGATGGACGTGGTCTCGATCGTCGAGGCGACCCTCGAAGGCCCCGGCCAGATCCTCGCCGCCCAGCGCAGCAAGGCCAAGGGCGCCGCGATCGAGGCGATGAAGGCCGACGGCCTCGACTACTACGACCGCATGAACCAGCTCGAAGACACCGAAGTGGACTATCCGAAGCCGCTCGCCGACCTCCTCGACGAGGCGTTCGGGGTCTACCGGACCAGCCACCCGTGGGCCGCGGACTACCAGCTCGAACCCAAGTCGATCCTCCGCGAGATCTGGGAGGGCCGCATGAGCTTCGGCGAGTACATCGGCCTGTACGGGCTCCCGCGCGCCGAGGGCCTGCTGCTGCGGTACCTCTCCAGCGCGTACAAGGCGCTCGTCCAGACGCTCCCGGAGGACACCGGCGGGGCCGAGCTCGACGACCTCACCGCGTGGCTCGGCGAGACGATCCGCCAGACCGACTCCTCGCTGATCAACGAGTGGGAGCAGCTGACCAACCCCGGCGAGGAAGAGGACATCGACACCGGCCGCCCCGCCCGGGCGTTCACCGACAACGAGCGTGCGTTCACCATCGCCGTGCGCAACGCCGCGTTCCGCCACGTCGAGCTCGCGGCCGCCGACCGCGTCGACGCCTTGGCGGCGTTGGAGACCGGCTGGCCCGTGTCCAAATGGGACGCGGTCCTGGAGCGGTACTTCCAGGCCCACGACGACATCGGCACCGCCGGTGCGGCGCGCGGCAGCGAGTACCTCGACATCGCCAAGGACGGCCGCACCTGGACCGTCCGCCAGACCATCGACGACCCGGCGGGCGACAAGGACTGGGCGATGGTCTTCAAGGTCGACCTCGACGCCTCGGACGAGACCGGCACCGTCGTCATGGCCGTCGAGGACTTCACGGACTAGACGGATCGCGCCCCCGGCGGGGCGGGTGGCAGAATCGGCCGGTGCTCACCGACCCGCTCCACTCCCCCGTCGGCGGCCCGCTCCACACGGTCGCCGCCCTCCAGCACAACACCGGCAACCAGGCCACCGGCGGCATCTGGCGCGTCTCCGGGCCCGGCGGCGACGCGATCCTCAAGCACCTCACGCCGAACGGCGGCGGCTTCGACCACTGGAAAGCCTCCGAGGACCCCCGGCACTGGAACTACTGGCGGCGCGAATACCTCGCCTACACGAGCGGGTTCGCCGCCTCGTACGGTGCGGCGGCAGGGATCGGGGCGCCCGCGCTGCTCGCCTCGGGCGAGCGTCCCGACGGGAGCCTGGAGCTGTGGCTCGAAGCGGTCGACGGCGTCCACGGCCGCCACTGGACCGTCCCGATGCTCGCCGACTTCGCCCGCAGGCTCGGCGTCGTGCAAGCGCTGCAACAGGACGGCATCGAAATGCCCTGGTATACGCGGGGTTTCCTGCGCCAGTACGCGGGCCGCCTTGAATACAGCGATATTCCCTGGGACCACCCGGCGGCGGCCGACCACTGGCCCGCCGGCACCCGCGAGGGCCTGCGCCTGATCTGGGAGCGCCGCGCCGACCTCTTCACGGTCGCCGAGCAACTGCCGCAGACGATCTGCCACCTCGACGTATGGCCGATGAACCTCGTCCAGCGCGACGGCGAACCGGTCCTGCTCGACTGGTCGTTCACCGGGCGCGGCGCGATCGGCGAGGACATCGCCAACCTCATCGCCGACACCTTCTTCGACGGCCTCCAGCCCGTGGACCGCCTCGCCGAGACCGAAGCGCTCGTCACCGACGCCTACGTGGCCGGGCTCGCCGAGGCCGGGTACGAAAACGGGACGGCCACTCGAAAAGCCATCGCCGCCAGTGGGGCCGCCAAGTACTGTTGGCTCGCCCCCGCGATGCTCACCCGCCTCGCCGCGGGCAAGCCGATCGCCAGCGCCGACTACGACGCCGCCGAGGACGCGGCGGTGCTCCAGCGGCGCCGCCCGATCTTCGACATGCTCGTCCGCTGGGCCCGCAACGCCCTCGACACCTGAGAGACCGCCATGCCCGTCCAAGTCACCGAGTCCATCGCCATTCCCGACAGTGAACTGCGGTGGCGCTTCTCGCGGTCCTCCGGCCCCGGCGGGCAGGGCGTCAACACCACCGACTCGCGCGTGGAGCTCGTGTTCGACCTGGCCGGGACGAGAGCACTGCCGCCCGCGCTCATCGAACGGGCGCTCGCGCGCCTCGGGGACCGGGCGGTCGACGGGACGGTCGTCATCGCCGCGTCCGAGTTCCGCTCGCAGCTGCGCAACCGTGAAGCGGCGCAGGAGCGGCTCGCTGAGCTCATGCGGCGGGCGATCGCCGCGCCGCCGCCCCCGCGTGTGGCCAGGAAGCCGTCGAAGGGCGCGAAACGGCGGCGCCTGGAGGACAAGCGCCGCCGTTCGGACGTCAAGAAGCTGCGCCGCAGCACCGACGACTAGTTCTCGGGGAGGGGCTTCCCGAAGTCGGGGGTGCCGTCCTCGTTCCAGCCGAAGGGCTGGACGCGGCAGTGCCGGTCGGGGTTGTCGAGCGGGTCGCCGACGATCTCCTCGTAGGCGCGGGCGTGGAAGACCAGGAGGTCGTTCCCGTCCTCGTCGACGGTGAAGGCGTTGTGGCCGGTGCCGTAGATGCCGTTGGCCTCGCTGGTGGTGAAGACCGGCTCGGGGTGCTTGGTCCACGAGGCCGGGTCGAGGAGGTCCGCGTCCGCGTCGGCGGTGAGCAAGCCCATGCAGTACTCGGCGCCGGTGCCGGACGCGGAGTAGGTGATGAAGACCTTCCCGTTGCGAACGACCGCGTAGGGGCCTTCGTTGACGGCGAAGCGGATGGTCTCCCAGGGCAGTTCGGGGCGGGAGAGCTCCACGGGCGCGCTCTTGAGAGTCCAGGGGTTGGCGAGTTCGGCGAGGTACAGGCTGGTGTTGGAGCCTTCGAGGCCCGGGTCGTGCTGGGCCCAGCACAGGTAGCGGGTCCCGTTGTGGGCGAAGGTGGTCGCGTCGAGGGAGAACGAGTCGATAGGGGTCTCGATCTGGCCCTTCTCGGTCCATTCGCCGGTGAGGGGGTCGGCGTTGCGGTTCTCCAGGACGTACATGCGGATGCGCCAGACGTCGGCGGTGGCCGATTCGGCCTCACCGGCGGCGAAGTAGACGTACCAGGCGCCGTCGATCCAGTGCAGCTCCGGGGCCCAGATGTGGGAGCCCATGGGCCCCTCGGGGTGCTGGGTCCAGATGGTGGTCTCTTCGGCGTCGCGCAGGCCCAGGAGGGTGTCGGCGCCGCGGATCACGATGCGGTCGTAGGCCGGCACCGTGGCGGTGAAGTAGTACCGTCCGTCGGTGTGCCGGGTGATCTGCGGGTCGGCGCGTTCGAGGATGAAGGGGTTCGGCAGAGCCTGCTCGGAAGCAACACTGTTATCGGTCACAACGGTGATGCTACAACTCCACGCGGAGCGTCCCGGAAGGCTCCACCTCCGCCGCGCCCGCGGACTGGGACGCGAGCCAGTCCACCAGCAGTTCGGCATCGGAACAGGCCAGGTCGAAGACCACTTCGGCGCCGAAGTCGACCCCGGCGAGCCGCACGTCCTCGCGCAGCCGCAGCAGCCCTTCGAGGCTCCCGGCCAGGCCGTAGTCGACGCGCACGGTGAGCCGCTGCCAGTGCGCGAGCTCGACGGTGCCCGCCGCGTCGAGCGCGGCCGAGACCGAGGCGCCGTAGGCGCGCACGAGGCCGCCGGCGCCGAGCTTCACGCCGCCGAAGTGGCGGGTGACGACGGCGAGCACGTCGGTCATGTCGCGCCCGCGCAGCACTTCGAGCATCGGGACCCCGGCGGTCCCGGCCGGTTCGCCGTCGTCGTTGGAGCGGGCCGACTGGCCGTCGTCGAGGACGTAGGCGGTGCAGTTGTGCGTGGCATCCCAGTTCGCTTTCCGGTGCGCGCTGATGCGTTCGCGCGCTTCGGCATCGGAGGCGACCCGGTAGAGCGTGCAGATGAACCGGGACCGGTTGACCACGGTCTCGGTCGCCGACTGCGCGACGGCGATGGTGCGCATCAGCCGACGACGCCGTGCTCCCAGGCCCACGCCGCGATGCCCACGCGGTTGCGGACCCCGAGCTTGGCGCGCACGGCCTCCAGGTGCGTCTTCACCGTGGAGACGGAGACGAACAGGGACTCGGCGATCTCGGCGTTGGTCTTGCCGCGCGCGACGAGTTCGACGACGTCGAGTTCGCGTTCGGTCAGCACGTGCGAGGCCTTCGGGCCCTCGGGGACGGGCTCGGTGAGCCGTTCCAGGAGGCGCACGGTGACGGACGGGGAGATCAGCGACTCGCCGCTCGCGGCGGCGCGGACCGCCTCGACGAGCAGGGTGGGGCCCGAGTCCTTGAGCAGGAACCCGGTCGCGCCCGAACGCAGAGCGCCGTACACGTACTCGTCGGTGTCGAAGGTGGTGACGACGACGATGCGCGGGCCGGTGCCGTTCGCTCCGGCGAGGAGCGTGCGGGTGGCTTCGAGGCCGTCCAGGCGCGGCATGCGGATGTCGAACAGGCACACGTCGGGTTTGTGCCGCCGGGCCTCCGAAACCGCGATCACCCCGTCGGGGGCGTCGGCCACCACTTCCATGTCGGGCTGGGCGTCGATGATGGCCCGGAACCCTGCCCGGACCATCTCCTGGTCGTCTGCGATCAGCACTCGGATTGCCACGCCCCGAGCCTAACCGGCGCGGGCCGCTAGGCGGCGGCGCCCGCCAGTTCCCGCTCGCGCGCCACAGGCGCCGGCACCGGCTCGGCGACCGGCGTGCTGCGCCTGTGCAGGTTCCCCACGGCCGAGGCCTCGGCCTCGCGCTTCAGGACGGCCTGGCGGCGCGCCGACCGCTGCCGGATCGCGAACGTCGTGGTCACCAGGAACAGCCAGGTGCCCTCGAGGAGGATCAGACCCCAGTCGTGGCCGATGATCGCGGCCGTCAGCAGGATCGAGCAGGCCGAGATGACCAGCAGCAGCGAGGCGGGCTTCGTCGCGTGGATGCGGTGGGTCTGCAGCAGCAGGAAGTTGGTGATGTACAGCAGCGCGCCGATGATCTGGAACAGGATGCGGATGTCGAACTCGTGCATGGGAAGACCTCGAAAGAACGTGAAGCAGGCAGGAAGGCGCCCCGCGCATGCGTCGGCGCGGCGGCAAGGAGGGAGAGGAGAGGGAGACCGAGGGGTTACAGGGTCGCGGCCGGGTGGCCGCTCGGTCTGCTCCGCTCGGACACGGTCGTCACCGGATCATCGTCGGGCCAACCGCAAAACGGGCAGCACTGCATAACCGTGTCCTCCTTACAAGGCTTCGGGTTTCGTTCTCAGGGACGAGCGCCGGCCGAAAACCGCCCCTGGCAGCCTCCGCGCACTGTTCTCACGCTCGATACGAGGTTAAGGTCCCAATCGTCCGGGCTACAACACCTTGGTGACGCTAGTTTGCGAAACTCATCGTGAAGCGAACGCTAAAGGGATTGGGGCCACACCGTGATCGACCTGAGGAGACTGCACGTGCTGCGGGCGATCGCCCACCACGGCACCGTCTCCGGCGCCGCGAAAGCCCTGCACATGTCCACTTCCGCAGCGTCGCAGCAGATCCGGCTGCTCGCCAAGGACCTCGGCGTGCCGCTCCTCGAGCCGGTCGGGCGCGGCGTCAGGCTCTCCTCGGCCGCTCAGGTCCTCATCGCCCACATCGACGCGATCGAGGCCATGTGGCGCCTGGCCGAGGCCGAACTCCAGGCCACCGAGGGCGAACCGTCCGGGATGCTGCGCCTGTGCGGATTCCCCACGGCCATCGCGACACTGCTCGCGCCCCTGGTCGGCGCCGCCCGCACCCGCCACCCCGCGCTGGAGGTGCGGCTGCGCGAGGCCGAGGCCTCCGAGAGCTTCGACCTGCTGTTCGCCGGGGAGGCCGACCTCGCGCTCGTCGAGGCGACCCCGGACAACCCGCCGCCCGAGGACATCCGCTTCGACGCGCAGACGGTCTTCAACGACCCGTTCGACCTCGTCGTTCCCGGCGGGCACTGGTGCGCGAAGCAGGACGCGGTCGACCTGCGCGAACTCGAACGCGAGCCGTGGATCATCGGCGTGCCCGGGTCCATGCACCGCCGCCACGTCCTCACCGCCTGCTCCAACGCCGGGTTCCGGCCCACCGTCACCGGCGAGGCCCGCGAATGGAACGTCATCGCCGTCATGACCGCCCACAAGATGGGCGTCGCGCTCATCCCCCGCCTGGTGGACCTCCCCCACCACCTCGACCTCGTGCGCGTGCCGGTCTCCGGGCCGTTCACGCCGTTCCGGCACTTCCAGGCCGTGACGCTGCGCGGCGGCGCCCGGCGGCCCTCCGTCGCGGCAGTCATGGAACTGCTGAACGAGCAGGTGCGCGCCGCAGAAGGCATCGGGCCGCTCCCCGAAACACGATCCTGAACCGCCCCGAAACCGCATACAACAGCGCTGAGCTGGGCGAACCAGTGAACGTGATTGACCCTACTGGACACTGGATTCCGTTACGCTGACCGCATGTTCGACTACGGCGGCGAGCCCGCGCCCACCGGCCCCCGGCACCTGCGCGTGCGCGGCGGCACCGCCCTGACCGGGTCGATCGACGTCAAGACCTCCAAGAACGCCGGGGTGGCGCTGCTGTGCGCGAGCCTGCTCAACCGCGGCCCCACCGTGCTGCGCCGCGTCGCCCGCATCGAGGAGGTCAACCGCATCCTGCGGGTCCTGGACTCGATGGGCGTGGAGCACGAATGGCTCAGCCCCGAAGGCGACCTGCGCCTCCAGCCGCCCGAACGCCTCGACCTCACCCGCATCGACGCCGACGCCGCCCGCCGGACCCGTTCGATCATCATGTTCCTCGGCCCGCTCCTGCACGACTACCCCGAGTTCGAACTGCCGTTCGCGGGCGGCTGCGAACTCGGCGACCGCACCGTCGAACCGCACCTGACGGCCCTGCGCCGCTTCGGCCTCTCCGTCGAACGCTCGCACGGCTGCTACCGCGCCACCGTCAAGGAGCACGTGGAGCCGCCGGGCGCGATCGTCCTGACCGAACGCGGCGACACCGTGACCGCCAACGCGATCATGGCAGCCGCCCGCTTCCCCGACGTCACGGTCATCCGCAACGCCTCCTGCAACTACCAGGTGCAGGACCTGTGCTGGTACCTCGAGCGGCTCGGCGTTCGCATCGACGGCGTCGGCACCACCACCCTCACCGTGTACGGCCGCGAGCACATCGACGAGGCCGTCGACTACGCGCCCGCCGAGGACCCCATCGAGGCCTGGAGCCTCGTCACGGCCGCGATCGTCACCGAATCCGAGATCACCGTACGCCGCACCCCGATCGAGTTCGTCGAGATCGAACTGGCCCTGGCCGAGGAGATGGGCCTGGCCTACTCCAGGAGCGCCGAGTACCTGGCCGCCAACGGCCGCACCCGCCTGGTCGACCTCACCGTCCACCCCTCGCCGCTGCGCGCGGCCGCCGACAAGATCCACCCGATGCCCTTCCCCGGGCTCAACATCGACAACCTGCCGTTCTTCGCGCTCATCGCCTCCTGCGCCGAGGGCGGGACGATGATCCACGACTGGGTCTACGAGAACCGCGCGATCTACCTGACCGAGCTCAACCGGCTCGGCGCCCGTGTGAAGCTGCTCGACCCGCACCGGCTCCAGGTCGAGGGCCCGGTGCAGTGGAGCGGCGCCGAAGTCGTGTGCCCGCCCGCGCTGCGCCCGGCCGTCGTCCTCCTGCTCGCGATGCTCCGCGCGCAGGGCACCTCCGAGCTGCGGCACATCGACGTCATCCACCGCGGCTACGAGCAGCTCGCCGAACGGCTCCAGCTGCTCGGGGCCGAGATCGAGCCGTTCTGAACCACGGCCGCGAGCAGCACGCGACCGTATGTGACACTTCCATTCATGAACATGCCGCCCGATGTGCCGCCCCAGACCTTCGCGCTCCTGAGCCTCGTCCAGGCCCACCTCAAGCACCTCGACAAGGTCGAAGGCCACGTCATCGGCAGCCCGCAGTGGGAGGCGACCGTCGAGTCCACGAAAGCCGTGGTCGCCGCCAAGTCCCCCGGGCTGGAGATCACCGCCGAGGACGTGCCGATGATCGTGGGCACCGGCTCCCCCGACCGCAAGCGGCGCCTGTACGCCACGATGCCGGTGAGCCCCGAGATCGCAGCCCTCGCCGACGAGTCCGAAGTGGCCCTGTTCTCCTACAACCGGCGCGGGCGCCTCCAGCCCGCCAACCGCACCGCGGCCAAGTCGCAGTCCCGCGCCTGGTACCCGCCCGCGAAGGCCCTGGCCCCCATGCGGATCATCGACGACGCAGTGTGGGAGCCCGTCGCCGCCGCGACCGGCGACGACGGCAGACCGGGCATCATGGAGGCCGCCGCCGGATGGCTCGTCCTCCTCGCGGTCATCGCCTGCCTCGCCGCTGCAGGCTATCTTCTCGTCTGGTTCTTCGACCTCCTCTGACGCCCCTCGACTGGCACCGCCCGAGCCTCCCGATCCGCTTGCTGAACAGCGGAAACGGGAGGCTCTGTCTTTTTTGGTGAGTGCGCGGGCGCAGCCCGTGCGCGTTGTTCAGAGGGCCGATTCCGTTGACTGACAACGAGGTTTTTTACCTCGGAGTCGATATATCTTGTGAGAACTGCCATAATGGACGCATGCTGAAGATGGCCATTCTCGGATTCCTGCGGGACTTCCCGCTCCACGGCTACGACCTCAAGAACCGGGTCGCGAGCCTCGCCGGGCACGTCCGTCCCGTCGCCGACGGGACGCTCTACCCGACCATCAAGAAACTCGAGGACGCGCAGTGCCTCACGCGGCGCACCGCGCCGGGCTCGGTCGCGGCGCCGCGGCACATGCTCGAGATCACCCAGACCGGCACCGACCAGCTGCGCCGGTGGCTGCGGGACCCCGAACCGGGGTTCATCACCGACGACAACAAGTGGTACGTGCTGCTGGCGTTCCTCCACCACCTGGAGAACCCGCGCGAGCAGGCGCTCGTGCTCGCGCGGCGGCGCGAGTTCCTCGACCAGCCCGCGCAGCTGTTCTTCGACGAGCAGGGCGTGCCGATCCCGCCCGAACGGCTCGAATCGCCGTTCCGCAAGGGCCTCATGCAGATCCACCGGTCGGTGAACCTCACCGAGATCGACTGGCTCGACCGCCAGGTCGCCGACCTGAACCGCCGCGCCGGGTTCACGGTCCAGCAGCGCGGCGGTTAGGGCCTAGCCGTTGCTCAGGATCGTCGAGAGCAGCACGAAGAAGATGACGATCAGGATGATGACGGCCGCGCCGGTCACCAGCACCGCGGGCTCCTGCGTGAGCGGGCGCTTCCCGGGGTGCTGCTGCTGCGGCTGCTGGTACGCCTGCTGCGGGGCCGGGGCGGGCTGCTGGTAGCTCGTCTGGGGCGGCAGCATCTGCGGGGCCTGGACGGGCGCCTGGACCGGCGGGCGGGGCGCGGACATGTGCCCGGGCGAGACCGGCCCGCCCGAGGTCGGGCGCGTCATCGGCTGCTCGGACGGGGCCGGGCCGGACGCGGCGCGCACCGCGCCTTCGACGACGACGGTCTCGGGCTGCTCGAACGTCTGCGGCGGCACCCCCAGCTTGGAGTGGATGAGCTGCGAGATCGCCGGGATGCGCGAGGAGCCGCCGACGAGGAAGATCCCCACGAGGTCGGCGGGGTTCATGCGCGCGGACTGGATGGCCCGCTGCAGGCAGTCGACGGTGCGCTCCAGCGGCGGGCGGGCGATCTCCTCGAACTCCGCGCGCGTCAGGTGCGCGTCGACCTCCAGCGCGGGCAGGTGGATGTCGGCGCTCGCGGTGCGCGACAGGGTCTCCTTGGCGCCGCGCACGTCCTCGTAGAGCATGCGGCGGTAGCGGCGGTCGCGGTCGTCGGCGGGGGTGAGCAGCCGCTGCCACTCGGCCGGGTGGGACTTGCCGTAGGTCTTGCCGAGGTGCTCGACGATGCCGTGGTCGAAGTCGAGGCCGCCGATGTCGCCGACGCCTTCCTCGGCGAGGACTTCGAAGCCGGTCTGGGTGCGGCGCACCACGGTGGCGTCGAACGTGCCGCCGCCGAGGTCGTAGATCGCGAGGGAGCGCCCGGGCGGGACGGCCGTGCCGAGCACGGACGTGAAGTAGGAGGCCGCGGCGACCGGTTCGGGGATGAGCTGCGGGGTCGGGAGCCCGGCGAGGCGGGCGGCGTCGACGAGGATGGCGCGGCGGCGCTCGCCCCAGCGCGCGGGGTGGGTCAGGCGCACCTGGCCGGGCATCTGGCCGGCCTGGCGCTGGGCCTCCAGGGCCACCTGCTGCAGCACGTACGCGAAGACCTGCGGCACCGGGATCTCGGAGGTGCCGAGGAACAGCGAGCCGTCGTCGATGCGGCGCTTGGGGTTCGGCTCGAACCGGGCGGGGTCCATGCGGGCGTTGCGCTCGGCGTCGCGGCCGACGAGCATGCGGCCGTCCGAGTTGTAGTACACCGCCGAAGGCAGGATCGGGGCGCCGTCGAACAGCAGGGGGCGTACGCGTCCGTCGGCCGAACGCAGCACCGCGACGGTGTTCGAGGTTCCGAAGTCGATGCCTAGCACGTGCATGTGAATACTCCCTCTCGGCGAAGCCGATTTATGGCTTGCAAGCTTCGCCGAGTCCGCTTGCGAGCCGTAGACGCGTCTTGCCTGAAGGACACCTTACTGGGCGCGTCCACGCCTGATGCGACCCGATCGGCGTTCACCGGTAGTCCACGCCCCGTTAGGACCCGGCTGGCCGGAAGGTGCCTGACGGCGTTTGCCTCCGGGGATGTCCGGCACGGAACGGGACGAGCGGCATCTCACGTGCTCGGCCGCGCGGATACGGGCCGGTGTTGTGTCACACTTCAAGGGGACGTCCGTGGGCGGCCGCAGGAGCGCCGGGCCACACTTGGGGGTCCGCATCGCGAACGCGGCGCCTGGGAACGGTGGTACCGGGAAGTATCCGGCCGCGTCCCGGCGTTGTACGAAGCGAAAACCCCAGGAATCGGCGTGATCGGCTGGGGAAGAGTGCGCCGGCCCAGGGCTGACCGGGTCGGCCGCGTGTGGCAAAGCGAATGCTCCAGAGGAAGTGCAGGGGAACATGGGCGACAGAATGCTGAGGGGCTCCCGTCTCGGCGCCGTCAGCTACGAGTCTGACCGCAACACGGAGCTGGCCCCGCGCCAGACCCGCGACTACGTCTGCCCGCAGGGGCACCGCTTCGAGGTGCCGTTCGCGGTGGAGGCGGAGATCCCGCTGACGTGGGAGTGCCGTCTCGACGGCACCGTGGCCAAGCTGGTGGACGGCGAGGAGCCGGAGACCAAGAAGGTCAAGCCGCCGCGCACCCACTGGGACATGCTGCTGGAGCGCCGCTCGATGGAGGAGCTCGAGGAGATCCTCGACGAGCGCCTGCAGGAGATGCGCGCCCGCCGCGGCGAGCGCTAGCGAGCCGCCAGGAAGCGCAGGCGAGCGCTAGCAAGCGCTAGAAGCTAAGCGAGCCTCACGGGCCCGGGTCGATCGACCGGGGCCCGTTTTTCGTGTCCCCGTACTTGACCGGCGCGTCGGCGTCCCTCTCAGCGACGACCTCGCCGTCGACGATGTCGGCGCCGCCGAAGTTCATCACGGGGGCGCTGCGGGCGACCCAGCGGCCCAGGCCGCGGAAGAGCAGCCGGGTGGGCGGGAAGAGCAGCAGCAGGCCGAGGAAGTCGGTGACGAACCCGGGGACGATGAGGCACACGGCCCCGGCAAGCGCGTACCCGTTCGGGAGCTCCCGCGTGGGGTCGCCGCCGGAGTTGAGGTAGTCCCGGGCGGACGCGAAGGACTTGCGGCCCAGGTAGCTCGCCAGGAAGACGCCGAGGACGGTGGTGCCCACGAAGATCAGGAGCGTGAAGAACAGGCCGATCAGGTACACGAGGCCGATGAACGCGGCGGCCTCGGCGATGACCCAGATGGCCAGCGCGAGCCGGAAGGCGAACGGTGCGCGTTTGGGCGCCGCGGGCGGCTGCTGGTACGTCACCCTTCGATTCTGCCACGCCGCAGGGCGTTCTTGAGTTGGCGCGTGCGATGGGCCAGGCCCCAGCGGCTGACGTTCCACAGTGCTTCGACGGTGATGGCGCCGCTCATCTTGGAGGCGCCGGCGCGGCGCTCGGTGAAGACGATGGGGACTTCGCGGATGTCGAATCCGGCTTTGACGGCGCGCCAGGTGAGGTCGATCTGGAAGCAGTAGCCGACGGAGTTGACGGTGTCGAGCTGGAGCTTGTGGAGGCCGTCGAGGCGGTAGGCGCGGTATCCGGCGGTGACGTCTTTGACGTTGAGGCCGAGCATGGCGCGGGTGAAGACGCCGGCGCCGCGGGAGAGGGCGAGGCGGTGGAGGGCCCAGTTGCGGACGGCGCCGCCGGGGATGTAGCGGGAGCCGATGGCGACGTCGGCGCCGTCGTCGAGGGCTTCGAGGAGGCGGGGCAGGTCGGCGGGGTCGTGGGAGCCGTCGGCGTCCATCTCGACGACGGTCCGGTAGCCGTGCCGGGTGGCCCAGTCGAAGGCGGCGAGGTAGGCGGCGCCGAGGCCCTGCTTCTCGGCGCGGTGGAGGACGTGGACGCGTTCGTTGGCGGCGGCGAGGGTGTCGGCGATGTCGCCGGTGCCGTCGGGTGAGGAGTCGTCGACGATGAGGATGTCGATGCGGTCGCATCCGGCGAGGGCGGCGGCGACGGTGGTCTCGATGTTGTCGCGCTCATTGTAGGTGGGAATGGCCACAATGGCCGGACTGGTGTCGTAGCCGGTGTGGCGCCGGTCCGGTGTCTGGCTCATGGCGTTCGGCTTCCTAGGTCTGGCTGCGGCGGTGCTTGAGGTTGGTCAAGATGGCGCAGGCCAGGGCCACCAGTGCCGCTCCGGTGAGGACCGCTTCAGGAAGGATACCCACTGTGGAGGCCGGAGTCGAGCGGTCGGACAGGGTCAGGTCCGATTGGATGACGGCTGCGGTGTTGAACTCGGTGGCCTGGGAGACCTCGCCGGTGTGGTCGGTGAAGCCGGAGACGCCGACGGTGGAGGCCATGAGGCCGTCGCGGCCGTGCTCGAGGGAGCGCAGCTGGACCATGGCGAGCTGCTGCTGGGCCTCGTTGGTGTCGAAGGTGGCGTTGTTGGTGCCGACGGCCATGAGCTGGGCGCCGTCGAGGACGGAGGCGCGGGTCTCGGCGTCGAAGGCGATCTCGAAGCAGATGAGGCCGGTGAGGGTGTAGTCGCCGACTTCGACGATGCCGGGGTTCTGGCCGTGCTCGAATCCGGCGACGTTGTCGAGGCCTTCGGACATGCGCGGGTCGATCCATCCGGCGACGGTGCTGAAGAAGCCCTTGTAGGGGACGTATTCGGCGAAGGGCACGGGGTGGCGCTTGGAGTACATGTAGACCGGGCCGTCCTGGGGGTCCCAGACGATGGTCATGTTGGAGCGGGTGCCGTCGTCGTTGTGGACGATGCCGCCGAGGACGATGGGCGCGCCGATGGCGGCTGCGGCCCCGCTGATCGCGATGTAGGCGTCCTCGTTCTGGAACGGGTCGATGTCGGAGGCGTTCTCGGGCCACACGACGAGGTCGGGGCGCTCGGCGGTGCCTTCGTTGACGGCGTCGGCGAGGTCGTGGGTGGCCTGGACGTGGTTGTCGAGGACGGCCATGCGCTGCTCGTTGAAGCCGAGTCCGAGGCGGGGGACGTTGCCTTGGACGACGGCGACGTTGATGGTGTCGCCGTCGGGCGCGGTCGAGTTGATCGGCAGGGCGAGGGGCGCCAGCGCGGTCAGTGCGGCGGCTGCGGTGAAGGCGGCGGCTTTCTTGACCCCTGCGGTGCGCTGTGCCGCCAAGGCGAACCCGGCGGCGAGGAGGAACCCGCCCGAGAGGGCGACGAGGAAGCTCAGGAATGGGGCGCCGCCGAGCCAGATGGCGGCGGCGGTGGGCGATTCGGCTTGGCTGAAGGCGAGGTTGCCCCAGGGGAAGCCGCCGAAGGGCTGGCGGGAGCGCAGGGCCTCTTCGGCGACCCAGGCGACGCCGGTGAGGGGCGCCCAGGTCCAGCGGTGGGTGTCGATGAGGCGCGAGCAGGCGGCCAGGCCCATGCCGAGCAGGCCCATGCCGAGGGCTTCGAGCGCGCACAGGAACAGCCAGGGCCACTGGCCGACCTGCGTGGAGGACCAGGCCAGCAGGGGCAGGAAGAACGCCAGCCCAAAGACGAAGCCGACGCCGAGGCCGCCGCGCAGGCGCCTGCGGTGGACGGCGGCGCCGAGTCCGGCGACGGAGACGGCCGCGAGGGGCCAGGCGCCGTAGGGCGGGAACGCGAGGACGGCGAGCAGGCCGGAGGCGATGGCGACCAGGAGCGCGGCGGGGAGGGTGAGGCGGCGTCCGAGCGGGGAGCCGGTCAGCACGAGCGGGCGGCGCTTCGTCGCCGGGGGTGCCTGCTCGGGCGCCGGGGCGGCGTCGCGGTCGTCGTCGATCACGGTGCTCAAGTAGGGCGCTCCTCGCTGGTACGCGGTAGGCGAGGAGTCCTCGCCCGGCCGGTTGGGGCTCTAGCGTACTGCGGGTATGGCAAAGGGGCGTAGCTGTGTCCGGCTACGCCCCTCGCACGGGTTTCTCCCAGTCCCTGTACGGCCGGTGTCCCCTGCGGCGTCCGCTGGTGATCTTCGGACCAACTCGCACCCGTCTGGCTGAGCGTCTACGAGCTGTTGTCTAGGGATCTCCTGCGTCTGCTGCGGGTCCACCACCGGCGACCGGCTCGCCTTCCTCCGCCGACCCCCGCGATCTGGACCTGGCCGCCGGTAGCAGTGCGGCCGCGCTGCCACCTTGTCCAGTCTGCGTGGGAGCAAAGCAAGTCGAGTCGCCCCCGACGTTCGGCGGGCTTCCGTTTCCGGTCGTCCGCCGAGGACCAGACCACCGTAAGCCAAACTGCGCCGATGGCGTCAACCGGGTCGGAATTTTGGTCCCACAATTTTTCTCGCGTCAGGCTTCCCGCGGAGTCGGCGCTGGCCAGGCGGTCGACCAGATGAGCTGGCCGTCGGCGACGGTCATCGAGCACTTCGGATCCAGGACGCCGGGATCACTCAGGTCGGGGAGTCCCCCTTCCGTGAGCTCCCACACTGTGAAATTCGCGCGCGTGTGCGGGACGAGCGCTCCGGCGTCGTCGATGCCGAGGGCCCTCCAGCCGCCTCTGGTGGCCGCGGTGAAGGCCGCGGCCATCGGGAGGCGGGAGACGGGGTTGCGGTGGCGCACGGCGGCTCTCACGCCGCCCCAGGGGTCGAGTGCGGTCACCGGGGAGTCCGATCCGAAGGCGAGGGGGACGCCGACGCCGGCGAGTTTCGAGAAGGGGTTGGCGGCGAGGGCCCGTTCGCGTCCGAGCCGGGTGGCGTACATGCCGTCGGGGCCGCCCCAGGCGGCGTCGAACGCGGGCTGGACGGAGGCGTGGACGCCGTGGTGGACCATGCGGGCGATGAGGGCGGCGTCGAGCAGTTCGGCGTGCTCGATGCGGTGGCGGGCGTGGCGGATCGCGTCGAGGCCGAGCACGGGTTCGACCCGGTCGAGGCCGTCCAGGACGTTCTGGATCGCGGCGTCGCCGATGGCGTGGAACGCGGCGGGCAGGCCCGTCTCGTGGCAGTCCAGGAGGTGCGCGGCGACGTCGTCGGCGGTCAGGTACTCGGCGCCGAGGGTGTCGGCGTCGCGGTAGGGCTCGCGCAGGAACGCGGTGCGGGCGCCGAGGGAGCCGTCGGCGGAGAGGTCGCCGCCGCAGCCGTGCGCGCCGAGGTCGCGGGCCTTCTGAGCGGCGCGCAGCTCGCCCCACCAGCCGTGCACGGAGGGGTTACCGGGCTGCTGGCCGAGTTCGACGAGGCCTTGGAACTCCTTCTCCCCCAAGGGGTCGGCGGCGACGGGGATGAAGTGCTCGACGACGGCGGCGATGCCGCGCTGCGCTGCTGTGGCGAGCGCGTACTCGGCGAGGGCGAGGCGCTGGGAGACCGGGACGCGGGCGCCGAGGGTGGCGCGGGCGGCCTTGTGGGCGGCGCGGGTGAGCACGCCGGAGGGGTCGTAGCCGTCGTGTGCGGCGAGTTCGGGGTGCTCGGCGAGGAGGCGGGGCGTGGCGATCCCGGTGTGCCCGCAGGCGCGCGAGAGGTAGGCGATGCGGCCGCCTGCGGCGTGTTCGACCTGGTCGCCGGTGGGCAGGGCCGGGTCGTCCCAGGTGGTCTCGTCCCAGCCTCCGGCGAGGATCAGCGCGTCGGCGGGGGCGGTGCGGGCGAACGCGGCGAGGTGGTCGAGCACGGCCGCGGCGGAGCGGTCGGCGGCGAAGTGCAGGCCCGCGAGGGCGTTCCCGGTGGCGGTGAGGTGCACGTGGGAGTCGACGAACGCGGGCGTCGCGAGCCCGCCGCCGAGGTCCTCGGTGCGGTCGGCGGCGGGCGCGTCGGCTTCGGGCCCGACCCACTCGATGCGGTCGCCTGCGGTGAGCAGGGCCGTCGCGTCGGGGCTGGTCGGGCTCAGCACGCGCCCGCCGCGCCACAGGACGCGCTCGGCCGCAGCGGTGTTCTGGAGGAGGCTCATGCCTCCCATGATGTCAGTCGACGGGGTGCAGGACGCGGTGGAGGAACGTGCGGGCCCGCTCGGTCCTGGGGTTGGTCAGGACGTCGGCGGGCGGCCCGGACTCGACGATGACGCCGCCGTCCAGGAACAGGACCCGGTCGGCGACCTCGCGCGCGAACCCCATCTCGTGCGTGACCACGAGCATCGTCATGCCTTCGGCCGCTAGGCCCTTCATGACTTGCAGGACTTCGCCCACGATCTCGGGGTCGAGGGCGCTGGTCGGCTCGTCGAAGAGCATGAGCCGGGGCTTGACTGCCAGCGCGCGGGCGATGGCGACGCGCTGCTGCTGCCCGCCGGAGAGCTGGGAGGGCTTGGCCTGCTCCTTGCCTTCGATGCCGACTTCGGCGAGGAGGCGCCGGGCGGTGGCGACGGCCTCGTCCTTGGGGGTCTTGCACACGCGCCGCTGCGGGATGACGAGGTTGTCGAGGATCGTCATGTGGCTGAACAGGTTGAAGTGCTGGAAGACCATGCCGATGTCGCGGCGGGCGAGGTCGAGGTCGGCGTCGGGGCCGGTCAGGTCGTGCCCGGCGGCGGTGATGGTGCCCTCGGTGGGGGTCTCCAGGAGGTTGACGCAGCGCAGGAGCGTGGACTTGCCGGAGCCGGAGGGGCCGATGAGGCACACGACCTCGCCTTCGGCGATCTCGAGGTCGATGCCTTTGAGGACCTCGTTGTCGCCGAAGCGCTTGTAGAGGCCTTCGATCCGGACGATCGGGTTCGCTTCGGCGGTCATCGGGGTTCTCCTCGCTTCTCCAGGCGGCGGGCCAGCAGACCGAGCGGGATGGTCAGCAGCAGGTAGAGCAGGCCGCCGACGAGCAGCGGCGTGGCGTTGGCCTCGGAGGTCAGCTCGTTGCGGGCGAACTTGGACAGCTCCATGGTCGAGGTGGTGACGCCGAGGACGAACACGAGGCTGGAGTCCTTGGTGAGCATCACGAGCTCGTTCGTCAAGGGCGGGATGACGATCCGCAGGGCCTGCGGCAGGACCACGGTGACCATGGTGCGGGTGTGGCTCATGCCGAGCGACCGGGCCGCCTCGACCTGTCCCTTGGGGACGGCCTGGATGCCCGCGCGGACGCTCTCGGCGATGTAGGCCGAGGAGGTCAGGCCCAGGCCGATGGCGACCTGGCCGTAGACCCCGCCCGGGTACTGGATGCCCGGGAACGCCTGCGGCACGCCGAAGCCGACGAGGAACAGCACGAGCAGGGCGGGCAGGCCGCGGAAGACCTCGACGTACGCGGTGGCGAACCACCGGTAGGGGCCGAAGTCGGAGACGCGCATGAGCGCGATCGGCACGCCGACGACCATGCCGAACACGAACGCGAGGAGGGTGTAGACGATCGTGTTCCAGAACGGCGTCCACACCGCCGGGAACATGGCGGCGGCGATGTCGAGCTGGAAGAACGAGTCGGCGATGCGGCCCCAGTCGGCCACGACCGCCAGCGCGATGACGACGGCGGCGATGACGACGTACTGGATCGTGCGCGACAGCCGCTGCCGCTGCCTCGGCGCCATGCGCCGTACGGGGGTCTCGGTTGCGGCGTCCACTACTGACCGGCGTCCCCGGTGTAGGGCTCGCCGATCCACTTCTCGTACAGCTCGGCGTAGGTGCCGTCGGCGAAGGCCTCGTCGAGCATGGCGTTCACCTCGCCGAGGAGCTCGGTGTCGTCCTTCTGGACCGCGAAGCCGTAGTGCTCCTCGGTCTCGATGGGCGTGACCAAGGTGAGGTCGGTCGAGTCGCCGATCATGGCGCTCCAGGTGGCGAGGTCGGCGATGGAGGCGTCGACGCTGCCGGAGGTGAGCGCGGCGTTGATGTCGCCCATGGTCTCGAAGGCGACGACCTCGTAGCCGTACTGGGCGGCGTTGTCGTTGGCGTAGGTCTCGCCGGTGGTGCCGGACTGGACGGCGACCTGCATGCCGGAGAGGCCGTCGAGGCCGGTCACGGTGGAGCCGGCGGCGACGACGAGGGCCTGGTCGGCCCGGTAGTAGGCCTGGGACATGCCCATGGCCTCCTGGCGCTCCTCGGTGATGGTGAGCCCGGCGGCGGCGATGTCGCAGGTGCCGGCGTTCAGGGCCGAGCCGGAGCCGATGGAGTCGAAGTCGATCTCGACGACCTCGACGGTCTGGTCCAGGCGCTCGGCGAGGAGGTTCATGAGGTCCATGTCGAAGCCGACGTACTCGCTGCCGTCGAGGTACTCGAAGGGTTCGAACGGGACGTTCGTGCAGACGGTGAGCGTGGTGTCGTCGCCGGAGTCCGACGTACAGGCGGCGGCGGCCAGCCCGGTCCCGATCAGGGCCAGTGCGGCGGCGGCGCGGCGGGCGTTGGTGTTCACCTGAGGGCTCCTCATTGTTGACGGATTCGCTGATCATTCCGGTCGGACACTCCCATAGTTGTTCCAGCTGGTGGAAAATGTGGCTGGTTTCGCACTAAAGGGCCCGGTCGAATCGGCGTTCGCACGCTCTGTCACAGCCGCGTGAGAAAGTGGTGGGCATGCTGATGCTCATCGACGCCGCCTCGCTGTGGTACCGCGCCTACTACGGGCTCCCCTCCTCGATCAAGGCCCCGGACGGGCGGCGCTCGGGGGCGGTGCGGGGCTTCTTCGACGGCCTGGCCGTGCTGGCGCGCAAGCACTCCCCCACCGGGATGGTGTGCTGCCTGGAGGGGAACTGGCGGCCGCAGTGGCGGATCGACCTGATGCCCGGGTACAAGGCCGCGCGGGCGCAGGCGGACGGCGCGGAGGACACCCCGGAAGGCTTGGACGACCAGGTCGCGGCGATCGAGGCGCTGCTCCCGGCGCTCGGCGTGGCGACAGCGGTGCACCCGCAGTTCGAGGCGGACGACGTGATCGCGACCCTGGCGGCGCGCACCGCCGAGCCGGTGCTGGTGGTGACCGGCGACCGGGACCTGTTCCAGCTCGTCGACGACGACCGGGACCGCAAAGTCGTATACCTCGCGCGCGGGATATCTAAAGCGGAATTGTTCGATGGTGAGGCGGTCGCGACGAAGTTCGGCGTCGCACCGGAGCACTACGTGGACTTCGCGGTCCTGCGCGGCGACCCCTCCGACGGGCTGCCCGGCGTCAAGGGCATCGGCGCGAAGACGGCCGTGACGCTCGTGAACACGTACGGCGGTATCGCCGGGCTCAAAGCGGCGGCGGCCGAGGACGGCTCCGATCTGCCTGAGCGCCAGCGCAAGGCGATCAGCGAGGCGGGCGACTACCTCGACCGGGCCGTCAAGACCTCCACGGTCGTCGCCGACGTCGACGTGCCCGTGGTCGACGCGGCCCTGCCCGCCGCCCCGAAGGACCCTGCAGCGGTCGAGGCGCTCGCCGCCCAGTGGGGCGTCGCCTCAGCGCTCCAGCGCTTCCACGAGGCCATCAGCGCCTAAGGCCCTAGCTCACTCCCAGACGGTCGCGGCCGCTTCGAACTCGGCGCGGTCGGAGTGCACCGGGATCACGCACACGATGTGGCCGCCGGGCGCGCGCAGCGTCCGGCACTCCAGCCACCGCGAAACCTCGTGGGCGCCGAGCGCGACCAGCCGCGCCGTCTCGGCGTCGAGATCATCGGTCTCCATGTCCACGTGGATGCGCGGCTCACCCTCGTCGATGCGCTGTACCACCGTGACGAGCCCGGGCAGGGCGCCCTCCAGGACGCGGAAGTGCTCCTCCCCCACAGCGGGCTTCGCGGGCGCGCCCAGGGCGCCCGACCAGAACACGGTCGCCGCGTCGGCGTCGGGGGTGTCGATCAGGACCGTCGAGAGGCGGCTGCGGTGCACGGGGATTCCTTCCAGGAGCGCACGATCGGCACGGCCGGGGGCCGTGCCGATCGGTACAGCGGTCTAGACGTCGGCGACGACGCCGCGGCGGATCGCGTCCACCGCTTCGTAGGCGGCGTCGGCGAGCTTATTGGATGACTCGGTGCCGATATATCTAGCAGCGGTGCCCATCTGGTGCAGCAGGTCGGCGGTGCGCCGCGCCCACCGCACGAAGTCGCCGCCGGGCATCGGCCACGGGCCGTCGGCGGCCGCGAGCGCCTTCGACAGCTCCTCGCCGCGCGTCCACCGGTAGATCGGCCAGGCCAGGCCCATCTGCGGGCGCGAGATCAGCGACAGGCCCCGCGTGTTCTCCGCGCGCCGGATCGCCTCCCAGCGCCGCACGGTCTTCGCGACCGGGTCGACGATCGGGCCGGGCACGGCCACGAAGAACTCGTCCTCCTCGAACCGGGACTCGTAGATCACCGTCGAGGCGATCGCCGCCAGCGAGGCCGGGTCCAGGCCCTCCCAGATCCCGTCGCGCAGGCACTGCGCCACCAGCAGGTCGGTCTCCACGAACAGGTTGCGCAGCAGCCGGCCGTCATGGGTGACGGTCTCGCCGTCGAGGTACCCGAACTCGCTGAGGACCTCGCGCACGGCCGTGAACTGCCGCGCCAGGGAGTGCTCGCGCCGCTCGGAGCGGCGCCGCAGCAGCTCGCCCTCGCGCTTGAGCCGCGACCAGCGGGACGCGTGCACGGTGTGCTGCCCGGCGTCGGGGCACAGGCGGCACGGGTGGGCCCTGACCTCCTCGCGCAGCTGCGCGATCTCGGGGGTCTCGGCAGCGCCGCCGCGCCGGGTCGGGCGCGAGCGGTCCCTTGTGGCCTCACGCAGGCTCGAAGCGAGATCGGTGCGGGACTTGGGGTCGCGCCGGTCGAACCGCTTGTCGATGCGGATACGGGTGACGACCTGCACGCCGCCGTCGAACGCGGAGGTCTCCAGCGTCCCGGCCCAGCCGTCTGCCGTCAGCACCGACCAGCGCGGGTCGTGGTGGCGCGAACCGCCGGTGGGGCGCAGGAACACGGCCCAGCCGGTGCGCTTGCCGCGCGAGATCCAGATGACGTCGCCGCCGCGCAGCTTCTCGAGGTTCGTGCGGGCTTCGTCGCGCAGGGCGCCCTTGCGGCGCTTCTGCGCGCCGCGCTCGGCCTGCGAGAGCTGCTGCGTCAGGTCGTAGTAGGCGAGGAAGTCGCCCAGATGGCACTCGGCGCCTTCGGCGGCCTCGGCCGCGCGGCGGTTGAGGGTGCGGGCCTGCTCGGCGATGTGCACGGCCTCGGAGTCGGACTGGAACTGCGCGAACGAGGACGCCAGGACCTCTTGCGCCCGTTCGACACCGGCCGCGCCGATGAGGTTCACGGCCATGTTGTACGAGGGCGCGAAACTCGAGTTGAGCGGGTAGGTGCGCTTGGAGGCGAGCCCGGCGAGCTCCTTGGGGCGCACGTCCTCGGCCCACACGGTCACCGCGTGGCCCTCGACGTCGATGCCGCGCCGCCCGGCCCGGCCGGTCAGCTGCGTGTACTGGCCGGGGGTGAGCATGACGTGGTCGGAGCCGTCGTACTTGATGAGCCGCTCCAGGACCACCGAGCGCGCCGGCATGTTGATGCCCAGCGCGAGCGTCTCGGTCGCGAACACGGCCTTGAGCTTGCCGCGCTCGAACAGCTTCTCGACGACCTCCTTGAACACCGGCAGGAGCCCGGCGTGGTGGGCGGCGATCCCGGCGCCCAGGCCCGCGAGCCACCGGTCGAACCCGACGGCGTCGAGGTCGGCGGGGTCGATGTGGGCGACCGCGGCGGTCGCGTAGTCCACGATCTCGTCCCGCTCGCGCCCGTCAGTGAGCCGCAGCCCGGCCCGCACGCACTCGTCCACGGCCGCGTCGCAGCCCGCGCGCGAGAAGATGAAGTAGATGGCCGGCAGCAGCGCGGCCTGGTCGAGGCGCGAGACCACCCGGCCCCGGTCCACATAGGGCCGTCCGCCGCGGCGGCGCCCGCCCTGGCGGCCCTCGTTGCGCTCGCGCGCCCGGGCGTCCTTTTTGAGCAGTTCCTTGGAGACGTAGTCGCCGTCGGGCTCGAACAGGTCGAACAGTACGCCGCCGATCATCATGTGCTGCCACAGGGGCACCGGCCGCGTCTCGGAGACCACGACCTCAGTGGACCCGCGCACGCTCTTGAGCCAGTCCCCGAACTCCTCGGCGTTCGAGACCGTCGCAGAAAGCGAGACGACCCGGACCTCCTGCGGGAGTTCGATGATGATCTCCTCCCACACGGCCCCGCGGAAGCGGTCGGCGAGGTAGTGCACCTCGTCCATGACCACATAGCGCAGTCCGTGCAGTGTGGAGGAGCCCGCGTAGATCATGTTGCGCAGCACCTCGGTCGTCATCACGACGATCGGCGCCTCCCCGTTGATGACCGTGTCGCCGGTCAGCAGCCCCACGTTCTCGGCGCCGTGCGCGGCCACGAGGTCGTTGAACTTCTGGTTCGACAGCGCCTTGATCGGGGTCGTGTAGAAGCACTTCGCGCCCTCGGCCAGCGCCAGGTGCACGGCGAACTCGCCGACCACGGTCTTGCCCGCGCCCGTGGGCGCGCACACGAGCACGCCGTGACCGCCTTCGAGGATGCGGCAGGCCTCGACCTGGAAGTCGTCGAGTTCGAACGGGTAGTCCCCCGCGAAGGCCGCCAGCTGAGGCCATTGCCGGCGCGCCTGCGCGGCGGCGTGGCGTTGAGCCGGGGAGCGGTCGTCGGCGTAAGGCACGTCGGCGGTAACCATGCTCCCCACACTAGTCTGCCGGTCCGACAAGGGCACTCCGGTAACGCGGCTCCGCACCCGGCTGTGACGACGCCTACACGGCCGGGTATCGTCCGTCTGTGCACCGGGATTCCTCACCAGGAGATGACGATGCGGGACGCGGAGGGGTCGACGCGGTCCTGTTCGATTTCCAAGGCACCTTGGCGCAGGTGGAACCGCTCACGCGCTCGGTGATGCTCGCAGCGGAAGCGTGCGGGCGCAAACTCGACCCGATGGCCGTCACCGCGCTCGCCGACGCGATCGGCGCCCAGGGCTGGGTCGGCGCGGGCATGGAAGCGCGGGTACGGCCGCACTTCGCCGACGCCTGGGCCGACCGCGACCTCGACGAGGAAGCGCACCGCGAGGCGTACACGGCGCTGGCCGAGCAGGCCCACGGCGTGTTCGACGGCTTGAGCGAGGCCCTCTACGACCGGCTCGCGTCCCCTGAAGGCTGGGTCGCTTACGCCGACACGATCGGCACGCTCGTCTCCTTGAAGGCGCAGGGGTATCCGATCGCGCTGGTGTCGAACATCGGCTTCGACCCACGCCCTATCCTGCGGCGCTTGGGGATCGACCGGTTCATCGACGAGTGGGTGCTGTCCTGCGAGGTCGGCTACTGCAAGCCGGACGAGAAGATCTTCTACGCGGCGTGCCACGCGCTCGACGCGGAGCCGGGCCGGGTGCTCATGGTCGGCGACAGCATGGCGGACGCGGGGGCGGCGCGCATCGGCGCCCGCTGCTACCTGGTGCCGCACGCCGAGGCGGGCCGCATGGTCGGCCTGGAGGCCGTGCTGCGGCTCGTACGCGGCAGCTGCTAGCCCGCAAGAGGCTCTATATCCGAAGACGCTGAAAGGGCCCCACCGCGACAGCGGTGGGGCCCTTCCTCAATGCTCGACCTTCGTCCTCAACGGACTCAGGTGATGTCGTCGTAGCCGTCGACGCGGCGGCCGAAGCGGCCGCGCCGCTCAGGTTCGCCCGGGTAGTCCTCAGCGCCGAGATCGCTGGCGCCGATGTCGGCGGTCGCGGTCATGTCGTCGGCGGAACCGATGTCACCGGCCTCGTCGTCGCTCAGGCCGCCGTCGTCGTAGACGATGCCCTTGCGCCGGTCGTTGAGGTAGGCGACGCCGCACGCGGCCAGGTAAAGCACGAGCATGCAGATCGCCAGCGCCGTCATGCCGAACGGGTCGGGCGTGGGCGTGAACACCGCGGTGAAGATGAAGCTCACCACGACCACGATCCGCCACCAGCCCAGCATCTGCTTCGCGTTGACCAGTCCGATCACGTTGAGCATCAACATGATGAGCGGGAACTCGAAGCCGATGCCGAAGACCATCATCACCGAGATGAAGAAGTTGAGGTAGTCCTCGAGGTTCAGCAGGATGACGAAGTCCTGGCTCGCCAGCAGCATGATGAACTCCATGCCGTGGGAGACCACGAAGTAGGCCAGGACCGCGCCGGCCAGGAACAGCGGCGCGGCGATCCCGATGAACAGGTAGGCGTACCGGCGCTCGTTCCGGTGCAGCCCGGGCGCGATGAAGGCCCAGAGCTGGTAGAGCCAGACCGGGGCGGTCGCGACCAGCGCCGAGTACAGCGAGATCTTCAGCATCAGGGCGATGTGCGAGATCGGCGAGTTCAGCACCGCCTCGCACTGCGCCCCGTCGCCGGACTCTTCGCCGCTGCCCAGAGCCGAGCAGTACGGGTCGGCCAGGAACTTGATGAGCTCGTCGGCGAAGTAGAAGGCGACCGCGGTGCCCACCAGAATCACGAGGATCGAGACGAGCAAGCGGTTCCGCAGGTCGGCGAAGTGCTCCATGAGCGTCATGGAGCCGTCGGAGGCGCGCTGGAAGTTGGACTTGCGTTTGCTCGCGCGCCGTGGCGGTTCGTCAGCCATATGCGTAACGACCGGTTCCGGGCTAGCGGGTCTTCTTGTGGTCGACCGATTCGCCGTCGATCACGGACTCGTTGACCGGCTGCGGCGGGTCGAGCGGCTCGCGCGTGTGCTTGGGCTCGGCGCGGGTGTCGCCGTCCTCTTCGGGATTGTTCCCGTCCTTCTTCATGGCCTCGGTCTCCGACTTGAGGATCCGCATGGAGCGACCCAGACCACGCGCCATGTCGGGAAGCTTCCTGGAGCCGAACACCAGCAAGATGACAACGACGAGAATGATGATGTGCCAGGGCTTCAATGCACCCATTGTTCGGTCCCTCCGGATATATGTCGGTGACGTTAACCATCGTATGCCGCTTGGAAGGCGGCTGCCACGGAGCCTGAGTCTCGGCTTGGTACCGGGTTCACCTGCGGTGGCGTGGCTACGACATCGTCGAGCCGGACAAGCATGACCGACGTTTGACACTTCCGTCAACACTGGAGCCTTCGGGAACCCTGATCTTTATCAGAATGTGGCGGCGGTGACGGTGGTGCGTCACTGCTTGGGCAGTGCGGCAGTGGCGCGTTCGGCTTCGGCGAGCGTCGCGTTCAGGCGTTCTTGCAGGTCCTGTAGTTCTCCTGCGCGTTCTTGGACGCGTTCGAGCCCGTATCGGAGTTGTTTGAGGGGGCCGAGGAGGCGTGCGGCCGCTATGGCCAGGAGCACGAGTCCGGCGAGTGCCAGCACGACCGTTATCGCCCAGATCATCGGGTCAGTCTAGCGCCGGGCCCGGTCGGGTTCGAGCGGGCCCGGCGGCGGGTCTCAGGCGTTCTGGTAGCGGGCCAGCGCGGTGCGGGCGGTGTGGCGGACGGCGTCGCGCAGCTCCTCGGGGGCGAGGACCTCCGCTTCGCCTCCGAGGCCGAGGACGAAGCGGCGGGCCCAGTCGAGGTCGCGCACGCGCATGGTGACGCGGCGGCGCCCGTCGGCCTCGCCGGTGATCTCGTCGCACGGGTAGGCGTCGGTGACGCTGGTCGCGCCGGGCCCGAGCAGCAGCTGGATGCGCGGCAGCTCGGAGGCGAGGAACGCGGTGGGCGCGGGCTCGTTGGTCAGGCGCAGCGGCTCGGAGGGCTCGTCGAGTTCGGAGCAGGCGTCGATGCGGTCGATGCGGAACTGGCGGATCTCCCCCGCGGCGCGGCACCAGGCGCGCAGGTAGGCGTGCCCGTCGGCAGCGACGACCTCGATGGGGTCGACGACCCGTTCGGAGGTGGTGTCGCGGCTCGCGGAGTAGTAGGTGATGCGGGCGGCGTGCCCGGAGGCGACGAGCGCGGCGTACCGCTCGGCCCGCGGGTCGGTGACGGTGTCGCGCACGGTGACGTCGGCGGGGGCCTCGCCCGCGGCGGCGGCGAGCTTGTCGAGCGCGGACGCGATCGCGGCGCGGTCGCCGACGCCGGGCGTGTCGGCGAGGACCCGCAGGGCGACCGAGAGCGCGAGCGCCTCGTGGGCGGCCAGGCGCACCGGGCGGTCCATCCCGGCGGCGAACAGGACGCGGACCTCGTCGGCGTCGAACGCGATGTCGATCAGATCGCCGGGGCCGTAACCGGGCAGGCCGCACATCCACAGCATGGTGAGGTCGGACTGGATCTGGTCGGCGTCGACGCCGAAGTCCGCGGCGATCTCGGCGATCGGGACGCCGTCGGGGCGGGCGACGAGATAGGGGACGAGGTTGAGGAGGCGGGCGAGCCGGTTCTGCTGGGTCACGGCGTCTCCTCCTCGTCGGCGAGGGCCTGTAGGCACGCGACGGTCTCCTTGACCAGTTCGGGCGGTTCGGTGACGAGGACGTCGGCGCCGAACGAGGCCAGCCAGGCGGCCGTCGCGGCGGTGTCGGTGTACGAGAAGCAGGCCTGGTCGCCCTCGGGGGTGCGCGGGCCGATCTGGTCGGCGCGGCGGCGCACGCCCCAGGCGCGCTTGGGCCGGACGAGGACAGTGGCGCGGCTGGGCAGCTGGCGGTCCTCGGACGCGGAGGCGAACGCGAGCACGTCGACGCCGTCGGGGATCGTGAACGCCCCTTCGGGGCCGGTGAGGCGGACCTTGCCGCTGATGCGCGAGAGCCGGAAGCAGCGCTGCGCGCCGCGGTCGAGGTCGTACCCGGCGACGTACCAGCGGCCGCGCCAGGCCGCGCAGCCCCACGGCTGGATGCGGCGCTGCTGGGCGGTCTCGTCGCGCGGGCCGAAGTAGTCGAAGACGACGGCGCGCCGCGAGGCGACCGCTTCGAGGAACGGAGCGAGCGCGGCCTCGGCGCCGGGCAGGGACGTGACCGGGGACGCGGCGGCGTGCGACTCGACGTCGATCCCGGCGGCCCGGAGCTTGCGGAGCGCGTCGGAGGACCCGGACTGGAGGTCGGGCTGCTGCCACAGGCGCGCGGCGGCGGCCACGGCGGCGGCCTCGGCGTCGGTGAACTCGATCTGCGGCAGCTCGAAGTCGGAGCGGGCGATCCGGTAGCCGGGCTCGCCGTCGCCGAGGTAGTCGATGCCCGACTGCAGCGGGATGCCGATGCGGCGCAGCTCGGCCTTGTCGCGCTCGAACTTGCGCTGGAACGCGTCGTGGGCCTTCTTGTCGTCGTGGTTGTGCTCGTAGCCGGGAACGGTCCTGGCGATCCTGGTGGAGGTCTGGAAGCGCCGCGAGGACAGCAGGCAGAGCACCAGGTTCACCAGTCGTTCAGTGCGATCGTTGGACACCCGCCCAGCCTATGCCAGGCGGCGGAGGCGCTGCCAGCACGCCCGCCCGCGTGCCGCCCGCCTACCGGGGGCGGCGGTGCGGGCTCGGTGGGCCGCACCGGTTCCGGCCGCGCTTGGTAGGGTCCGGGCGTGATCAGATGGCGATACGGGACTGTCACCGGCGTGCGCGGCGGCTGGCGCGGCTGCACCGAGCTGGAGGTCGACGTCGAGGCCCGCGAGGGCGAGGACGCGTTCTCCTGCCGGGGCCTGGCCTACGACGAGCTCGTGGGCTCGCCCGTGGTGGGCGACCGGGTGCTGCTCAACTGCAACGCGATCGCGAAGGGCCTGGGCACGGGCGGGTACGCGCTGGTCGTGGCCGTCCCCGACCGGCTCCCGGCCGACGTCGACGCCCCCGGGCATATCGTCAAGGCCCGGTATACGCCGCTGCAGGCGATGCGCCTGGCGGTCGACGAGGACGATTCGCCGCACCGCGCGGCCGTCGAGGCCTGCGAGGACCTCGGCGGGATGCCGGTGGTCGTGGCCGACCTGCACTCGGCGCTCGCGCCGATCCTCGCCGGCATCGAAGCGACCGCGCCCGGCGCGCGCGTCGCCTATGTCATGACCGACGGCGGTTCGCTCCCGGCGTGGTTCTCCCGCCAGCTCGACCAGCTCTCGGATCGTCTCTGCACGACGGTGACCGCCGGGCAGTGCTTCGGCGGGGACCTCGAGGCGACGAACGTGCACAACGCGCTCATCGCGGCGCGCGTGGTCGGCGGCGCCGACATCGCGATCGTGGCGCAGGGCCCGGGGAACCTCGGGACCGGCACGGTGTGGGGGTTCTCGGGGACCGCGGCGGGCGAGGCGGTCAACGCTGCGGCGGTGCTCGGCGGCAGGCCGGTGGCGTCGCTGCGGATCTCCGAGGGCGATGCCCGGGAGCGGCACCGCGGGATCTCGCACCACTCGATGACGGCGTACGCGAAGGTCGCGCTGGCCGGGGCGGACGTGCCGGTACCGGACGAGCTCCCGGCGGAGCTCGACGCCAAGATCAGGGGTCAGCTCGCCGAGCTGCCCGAACGCCACCGCCAGATCGAGGTTGACTGCTCCGGTCTCGTCGAGGCCATGGAGGCCCTGCCGGTCAAGCTGTCCACGATGGGCAGAGGCCTCGACCGCGACCGCGTCTACTTCGTAGCGGCGGCGGCAGCAGGCAGGCACGCGGCCCAACTCGCCACCCACCGCGAATAGCGGGCCAGCCGACACCACCGCTTCAGCCTGGCTTCAGGTACCCCGCCCTACGGTTGCAACCGGGGGCCCTTTCCCAGCGCCGAGCCGACACTCGGCGTGCCCCGGCGCCGATGCCTCACAGCACGAACAGGACCAGCACCCACACGCCGACGACCGCGGCCAGCGCGAGCGCCAGTACCCAGGTCGGGACCGTGTACTCGCCGCGGCGGTTGCGGGCGATCTCCTCGCGGATGCGCGAGGTGCGCCGCTCATAAACGGCGACCGGGTCGAGCGAGCTCAGCGCGCCCCGGCGCTCCCGGCCCCCGCGGGCCGGTCCGGGCTCGGCCGCCCCTCGCGGGGCGGCCTCGCCGTCGGTGTTCCGTTCGGCCACGACCGGCCTCACATGCTGGCGATGAGCTTGTCGACGCGCTCGTCCCGCGACCGGAACGGGTCCTTGCACAGGACCGTCCGCTGCGCCTGGTCGTTGAGCTTCAGGTGCACCCAGTCCACAGTGAAGTCGCGGCGCTTCTCCTGCGCCTTGCGGATGAACTCGCCGCGCAGGCGCGCGCGCGTGGTCTGCGGCGGCACTTCCTTCGCCTCGAAGACCTCGACGTCGTGCGTGATCCGCTCGGCCTCGCCGCGCTTCTCCATGAGGTGGTGCAGGCCCCGGCCGCGCCGGATGTCGTGGTAGGCCAGGTCGAGCTGGGCGACGCGCGGGCTCGAGAGCGCCAGGCCGCGCTTCTCGCGGTAGCGCTCGATGAGCTTGTACTTCGCGACCCAGTCGATCTCGCGGGAGACCGAGTCGAGGTCTTCGGACTCGACGGCCTGGAGCACGCGGCCCCACAGGTCGATGACCCGCTTGGTGCCCGCGTCGGCGCCGCGCTGGTCGACGAAGTCGATGGCCTTCTCCAGGTACTCGCGCTGGATGTCCAGTGCGGACGCCTCGCGGCCGCTCGCCAAGCGCACCAGGCGCTTCCCGGTCGTGTCGTGGCTGATCTCGCGGATGGCCCGGATCGGGTTCTCCAGGGTGAGGTCGCGCATCGTCACGCCGGTCTCGATCATCCGCAGCACCAGGTCGGCGGAGCCGACCTTGAGCATCGTGGTGACCTCGTTGATGTTCGAGTCGCCGACGATGACGTGCAGGCGGCGGTACCGCTCGGCGTCGGCGTGCGGCTCGTCGCGGGTGTTGATGATCGGCCGCGAGCGGGTCGTGGCCGAGGAGACGCCCTCCCAGATGTGCTCGGCGCGCTGCGACAGGCAGAAGCGCGCGCCGCGCGGGGTCTGGAGGACCTTCCCGGCGCCGCAGATGAGCTGGCGGGTGACCAGGAACGGGATGAGGACCTCGGCGAGGCGCCCGAACTCGCCGTGGCGGCTGACCAGGTAGTTCTCGTGGCAGCCGTACGAGTTCCCGGCGGAGTCGGTGTTGTTCTTGAACAGGTAGATGTCCCCGGCGATGCCCTCGTCGTGGAGGCGCTTCTCCGCGTCGATCATGAGGCCTTCGAGGATGCGTTCACCGGCCCGGTCGTGCTTGACCAGGTCCTCGATCGAGTCGCACTCGGGGGTGGCGTACTCGGGGTGGGAGCCCACGTCGAGGTAGAGGCGGGCGCCGTTGCGGAGGAACACGTTGGAGGAGCGGCCCCAGGAGACCACACGCCTGAAGAGGTAGCGGGCCACTTCGTCCGGAGACAGGCGGCGCTGTCCCCTGAAGGTGCAAGTGACCCCGTATTCGGTCTCCAGTCCGAAAATGCGCCTGTCCATGTCGAAACCCTACCCCGATTCGGTTGAGGAGAACACCCCTCGCGGTCGAACGGTTCCGTACCGCGACGGGCACTATGGAGATTGTTCGATTTACGGCGGTATGCACCTGGCTTGGTGCGGTCCCGCCGGGACTATCCGTCCAAAAGAGAGGGACGGCGGTTGCTCGATGGAGTGTCGGGTTCTGGTGCCGCTGCGGTTGCGGCCGGGCCGGTCGGTACCCGCGTATTCGCGGACCCTACCGGCCCGGCCGAAGCCGTTGGGCTCGTTAGGACTCGTCGGTTTCGGGGGCCTCGTCCTCGGCCGTCTCGGCCTCGGGTTCGGCTTCGGCCGCCGGGGTCGCCAGCAGCGCGTCGAGGGCCAGGCCCTCGATGCGGCGGAACGCCCGGCCCGGGCGCGCCCGCTCCAGGACCGCGACCTCGAGGACCTCCTTGGTCAGCTCGCGGGGCGTGCCGTTGCCGCCGGAGCTGGAGAGCGCCCGCAGCGCCAGCGCGAACGCGTCGGCGAGCGGGGCCTCGAAGTCGTGGCCTTCGGCCAGGATCTCCTTGAGCTGGTCGGCGTCGCCGCCCATGGCGAGGTAGCCGGGCTCGTCGTTGATGGATCCGTCGAAGGTGAGCCGGTACAGCTCGTCCTCCTGCGGTCCGGAGCCGACCCCGGCGACGCAGATCTCGACCTCGAAGGGCTTGGTCTGCTCGGAGAAGATCGCGCCGAGGGTCTGGGCGTAGGCCTTGGCGAGGCTGGCGGCGTTGACGTCGCGGCGGTCGTAGGAGTAGCCGCGCAGGTCGGCCATCCGGACGCCGGCGGTGCGGAGGTTCTCGAACTCGTTGTACTTGCCGACGGCGGCGAAGCCGATGCGGTCGTAGAGCTCGTAGACCTTGTGCAGAGCCGAGGAGACGTTCTCCGCGACGAGGAGGACGCCGTCGGCGCAGGAGAGCACGACGACGTTGCGGCCGCGGGAGATGTTCTTGCGGGCGAACTCGGCCCGGTCCCGCATGATCTGTTCGGGACTGGTGTAGAACTGCATGGCCATGTCCGGCTCCTCTCCTTATCCGTAGGGGTTCTCGGTGCGGGCCGCGATGACTGCGCGGGCGACGTCGGCCACGACGGCCTCGTCGACCCGCTTGGAGCCTTCGGCGGTGGCCGTCATGACCACGGGGTAGAGGTCGCGGGTCGGGTCGGGTCCGCCGGTGGCGGAGTCGTCGTCGGCCGCGTCGTAGAGCGATTCGACGGCGATCTTGACGGCTTCCTCGGTGCCGATGTCGCGGCGGTAGCGCTTCTTGAGGGAGCTCTTGGCGAACATGGAGCCCGAGCCGATCGAGTCGAAGTCGCGTTCGGCGTAGATGCCGCCGACGACGTCGAAGCTGTAGATGCGGCCCGCTTCCCCGATGGAGTCGGCGTCGATGTCGAACCCGGCGAAGAGGGGGACGACGGCGAGGCCCTGGAGGGCGATGCCGAGGTTGCCGCGCAGCATGGTGGCGAGGCGGTTGGCCTTGCCGTTCAAGGTGAGCGGGGCGCCCTCGATCTTCTCGTAGTGCTCGAGTTCGAGCTGGTAGAGCTTGACCAGTTCGATGCCGAGGCCGGCCGTGCCCGCGATGCCGACGAGCGAGTAGCCGTCTGCGGGGAAGACCTTCTCGATGTCGCGGCTGGAGATGTAGTTGCCCATGGTCGCGCGGCGGTCGCCGGCCATGACGACGCCCTCTGCGGTGCGGAGGGCGACGATGGTGGTGGCGTGGGCGCTGACAGCGGCGAAGTCGCCCGGCGGCAGGGGCCTGCGCCCCGGCAGCATTTCGGGTGCCACCTGCATGAGGAACTCCGAGAAGGAGGAGGTTCCAGCCGTCATATACGCGTTGGGCAGTTTGCCTGGGAATCCTTGACCTGTCACGACATGACCTCCCTAATCCTCTATTCAAAAAACGCGCCGGTAGAACGCGGCTCGCCGCTTCGGCCCGGGGGGCCGGAGGGGCCGCCGGTGGGGCAGGGCCCCGATGCGCCGTCCTTGGCGAAGCTTGCAAGCCATAAATTGGCATGGACGTCGCACCAGGTGGCCCTGTCACCGGCAGGGGGGCGCTACTGGCCGCCCTTTTGCACGAACGAGCGGACGAACTCCTCGGAGTTGGTCTCCAGGACTTCGTCGATCTCGTCGAGCAGGTCGTCGACTTCTTCGGTGATGGCTTCGTGCCGTTCGGCGATCTCGGGGTCTACAGCGGCCTCGGTGGCCTCGGCGTCGGCGTCTTGCCGCGACCGCTGTGACTGCGACTGCCCGCCGGAGTCCTTCGCTGCCATAGCTGTTCCCTTCTACCCTTGGTGCCTAAACCGTACCGCGAGAGTACGACAGCACGCCAGATACGACGCTGCACTGCCGTCACTTATTCCCGCGGGCGAAACAGGGCGCCTAGTCGGCGGTGATGACGTCGAGGAGGTCCTTGGCCGCTTCGCAGCGTTCGAACAACTCCCCCACATGGGCTTTGGTGCCCTTCTCGGGCTCCATCATGGGCACTCGCACGAGCGAGTCGGCGCCGACGTCGAAGATGACGGAGTCCCATGAGGCGGCGACGACTTCGGAGGGGTAGCGGGCGAGGCAGCGGCCGCGGAAGAACGCGCGGGTGTCGTGCGGCGGCTCGGTCATCGCGTTGATGATCTCGGTGTCGGTGAGCAGGCGCTTCATCTTGCCGCGGGCGACGAGGCGGTGGTAGAGGCCCTTCTCGGGGCGGACGTCGTGGTACTGCAGGTCGATGGCCTGGAGCTTCGCGGCGCCCCAGCCGAGGTTCTCGCGTTCGCGGTAGCGGTTGAGCAGCGAGAGCTTGGCGGGCCAGTCGAGCATGTCGGCCAGTTCCATGGGGTCGCGGGCGAGCGCGTCGAGCACGTACGCCCACATGTCGAGGACTTCGCGGGTGTCGGGGTCGGCGTCGGCGCCGCAGTAGGCCTCGGCCTGCTCCAGGATGGACTGCTGGAGTTCGATCGCGGTGACGCGCTTGCCGTTGCGCAGCTCGATCTTGTGCTTGAGGGTCGGGTCGTGGCTGACGGCGCGGAGCTCGGCGACGGGTTCGGCGATGCCGAGGGTGCCGTCGAACGCGCCGGACTCGATCATGGCCAGCACGATCGAGGCGGTGCCGACCTTGAGGAACGTGGCGTGCTCGGCGAGGTTGGCGTCGCCGATGATGACGTGGAGGCGCCGGTAGCGTTCGGCGTCGGCGTGGGGTTCGTCGCGGGTGTTGATGATCGGGCGCTTCAGCGTGGTCTCCAGGCCCACTTCGACTTCGAAGAAGTCGGCGCGCTGGGAGATCTGGAAGCGGTGCTCGGAGGCGTCCTGGCCGATGCCGATTCGCCCTGCGCCGCAGTAGATCTGGCGGGTGACCAGGAACGGCGTGAAGTGTGCGACGATGTCGGCGAACGGGGTCTGGCGCGACATGAGGTAGTTCTCGTGCGCGCCGTAGGAGGCGCCCTTGTTGTCGGTGTTGTTCTTGTACAGGTTGATCGGGCCGATGCCGGGCGTGTGGGCCGCGCGGAGGGCGGCCTCGGCCATGGTCATCTCCCCGGCCTTGTCGAACAGGACGATCTCGCGCGGGTTGGTGACCTCGGGGGTCGAGTACTCGGGGTGCGCGTGGTCGACGTAGAGGCGGGCGCCGTTGGTGAGGATGACGTTGGCGAGCCCGGAGTCCTCGTCGGCGAGGTTCTCGGCGGGGTCGTAGAGCGCGCCGGTGTACGTGAAGCCGCGCGCGTCGCGAAGCGGGGTCTCCTCCTCGTAGTCCCACCTGGCCCGGCCGCCTTTGGACAGCTCGGGGCGCGCGGCGTAGGCGTTGACGATCTGCGAGGAGGTCACCATCGGGTTGGCGCCCGGCTGGCCCGGCACGGAGATCCCGTATTCGATCTCGGTGCCCATAATGCGGCGTACGGTCATGGTATCGAGCCTAGTCCCTTCGGGCGCGGCGGCGCTCCCTCCGAGGGGAGACGTCTGGATTTCAGGGCCGCCGAGCTTCGCGCCGTTGAGGTTCTGGGTCTTCATGGCGATCGGTTACCCGGCGGCGGGTGGTCTGACACGTTCGAGGGGACGCCGATCGGCCGACGGGGGTCCGCCGGCCGATCGATGAAACGTCGCTACAGGTACTGGCCGGTGTTCGACACGGTGTCGATGCTGCGGCCGGAGTCGGGGCCCTTGCCGGAGACGAGCGTGCGGATGTAGACGATCCGTTCGCCCTTCTTACCGGAGATGCGCGCCCAGTCGTCGGGGTTGGTGGTGTTCGGGAGGTCCTCGTTCTCGCGGAACTCGTCGACTGTGGAGTCGATGAGGTGGCTCAGCCGGATGCCCTTCGACTGGTGCGTCAGGAAGTCCTTGATGGCCATCTTCTTCGCCCGCGCGACGATGTTCTCGATCATCGCGCCGGAGTTGAAGTCCTTGAAGTAGAGCACTTCCTTGTCGCCGTCGGCGTAGGTGACCTCGAGGAAGCGGTTCTCGTCCACTTCGGAGTACATCCGCTCGACGACCGCCTGGATCATCGACTGCACGGTGGCGTCGCGGTCCTTGTCGTGCTCGGCGAGGTCGTCGTCGTGCAGCGGCAGGGTCGTGGTGATGTACTTCGAGAAGATGTCCTTCGCCGACTCGGCGTCGGGCCGCTCGATCTTGATCTTGACGTCCAGGCGGCCGGGCCGCAGGATCGCCGGGTCGATCATGTCCTCGCGGTTCGAGGCGCCGATGACGATGACGTTCTCCAGGCCCTCCACGCCGTCGATCTCCGACAGCAGCTGGGGGACGATGGTGTTCTCGACGTCGGAGGACACGCCCGAGCCGCGGGTGCGGAAGATCGAGTCCATCTCGTCGAAGAACACGATCACGGGCATGCCTTCGCTGGCCTTCTCGCGGGCCCGCTGGAAGACCAGGCGGATGTGCCGCTCGGTCTCGCCGACGTACTTGTTCAGCAGCTCCGGGCCCTTGATGTTGAGGAAGTAGCTCCTGCCGGAGGCCTCCTCGCCGCGCATCTCGGCGACCTTCTTGGCCAGCGAGTTGGCGACGGCCTTGGCGATGAGCGTCTTGCCGCAGCCCGGCGGGCCGTACAGCAGGATGCCCTTCGGGGCGCGCAGCTCGTGCTCGCGGAAGAGGTCGGCGTGGAGGAACGGCAGCTCCACCGCGTCGCGGATCATCTCGATCTGGCCGTCGAGGCCGCCGATGTCGTAGTAGTCGACGTCGGGGACCTCTTCGAGGACGAGCTCTTCGACCTCGCTCTTCTGGATGCGCTCGTAGGCGTACCCGGCGCGCGGCTCGATCATGACCGAGTCGCCCGCGCGCAGCGGCCCGTTGATGAGCGCGTCGGAGAGCAGCACGACCCGCTCCTCGTCGGCGTGGCTGGTCACCAGCGCGCGGTCCGGAGGGCCGCCGCCGGTGGTCTCGATGAGCTCCTTGAGCGTCACCACCTCGCCGATGCGCTCGTAGTCGAGCACCTCGACCACGTTCATGGCGTCGTTGAGCAGGACTTCCTGGCCGCGTTCGAGCTCGTCGGGGTCGATCGACGGCGCGAGCGAGACGCGGAACTTCCTCCCGGAGGTGAAGACGTCGACGGTGCCGTCCTCACGGGCCCCCAGGAACACGCCGTAGCCTGACGGCGGTTGGGCGAGCCGGTCGATCTCCTCTTTCAGTGAGACGATCTGCTCGCGGGCCTCCTTCAAGGTGGCCACGAGCCGCTCGTTCTGCTCCGACAGGCGGTCGATCTGGGATTGGGCGGCGGCGAGCCGCTCTTCCAGAATGTGCATGTGTCGGGGCGTTTCGGTGAGACGGCGTCGGGCAGCGGCCAGTTCTTCCTGGAGCTCTTCGACCTGTCCTGACAGTTCGTCGTGCTCTGAGCCCTGGCTCAGGTTCTGTCGACGGTCATCGTTGCTACGTGCCACGGGTCACACCTCCCGAGTGAGGGTTGTCCTACTCCAACCGTAGCTGGCTGGGGAGGCCAATAGTAAGACTCGACACCGACATTGCGCCAGCTTCTTCGCGGCAATTAATCTGGGGGACATGGCTGAGGAACGTGAACTCGAAGTGTCGATCGACCAGGACGCCTGCACCGGCGACGGTCTCTGCGTGCAGTACGCGCCCTCGGTCTTCGAGTTCGACATCGACGGCCTGGCGTACGTCAAGGCCCCGGACGGTGAGCTGTTGACTACGGCCGGTTCACAAGTCGACGTGCCCGAACACCTGCGTCTGGACATTGTGAACGCGGCGCACGACTGCCCCGGCGAGTGCATCTACGTCCGCGAGCGGGCGACGAAGACGGCCGTCGCCGGCCCCGGCGCCGAGGACTAGCGGGACCGAAAACGGGCGCTTGACGCGATCGCGTCAAGCGCCCGAATCTCGTTTCAGCGCTTGGAGAGTCGTGAATCCGACTCAGACTGTGACTGAATCGTTACGAAGCGGGGGCGTCGTCCTCAGTGGCCCGCAGCGATTCGACGGCGCGCGCCTCGGCCTCGGCGGCGATCCGCTCCTTGCGCTCCCGCAGCGCCTGCTGGCCCTTGGAGGGCTTGAGCTTCCGCGCCGGAGCCACGGTGCCCGGCGCGAGTTTGCGGGCGGTGATGAGGAACGCGGTGTGCGCGATCATCCGGTGGTCCGGGCGCACGGCCAGGCCCTCGAGGTGCCAGCCGCGGATCATCGACTCCCAGGCGGCGGGCTCGGTGAAGGTCTTGCGCTCGCGCAGCGCCTCCACGAGCTCCGACATCTGCGTAGTGGTGGCGACGTACCCGATGAAGACGCCGCCGGGCCGCAGGAGTCGCTCCACAGTGTCCAGTACCTCCCAGGGGGAGAGCATGTCGAGCACGACGCGGTCGACGGGCTCATCGAGCTCGGCCTCGGCCACGTCCCCCACGGTGAGGGTCCAGTGCTCGGGGACCTCGCCGTAGTAGCCGCGGACGTTCTCCTCGGCGATCTTCGCGAAGTCCTCGCGCATCTCCCAGGAGAAGACGCGCCCGGTCGGGCCGGTGGCCCGCAGCAGCCAGTTCGTCAGCGCGCCGGAACCGGCTCCGGCCTCCACGACCCGCGAGCCGGGGTAGATGTCGCCGAACGTGAGGATCTGGGCGATGTCCTTGGGGTAGATGACCTGCGCGCCGCGCTTCATCGAGAGGCCGTAGTCCGGCAGGAGCGGGCGCAGCGCCAGGTAGGCGGTGCCGCCCTCGGTGGTGACGGTGACGCCGTCGGGCTTGCCGATGAGGTCGTCGTGGAAGAGCCTGCCCCGGTGGGTGTGGAACGCGCCGCCCTCGGCGAGGGTGATGGTGGCCATGCGGCCCTTCGCGTCGGTCAGCTGGACGCGGTCGCCCGGCCCCAGCAGGTCAGATGCCACTTCGTCGTACTCCTTGCACATTTACGGCTCGCAAGCGTCGCCGAGGCCCGATAGGTCCGGAGCATCTTAACGGAGGGCTTTGACCACGTCGGCGGTGTAGAGCAGCCCTGTCAGGCGGCCCTCATCGACCACGAAGAACCGCTCCGCGCCGCTCCTGCCGATCACGTCCACCAGCGCCTGGCCCTTGAGCTCGGCCTTGATGCCCGGGACCTGCGCGGCCGAGCGCAGCAGCCCGGCGAGCGGCATCGCGGCCACCTGGTCGGCCGGGACCGCTTCGGCGGCGGCGTGGTCGAGGACCCCGACGGGCTTGCCGTCGACGGCCACGATCTCGCGCCCGGCGGCGGCGTTCAGCGCCTCCCCCAGGGTCGCGGAGGCGGGCACGAGGACGATCGGGCGGGCCAGCGCGGCGGCGTCGAGGGCTTTGACGCGCGGGCCCATGCGGGCGGCGCGGATCGCGCTGGTGGCGCCGCGCCACAGTTCGAAGGCGACGAAGACGAGGAGGACCAGGCCGAAGGCGGAGAACCAGTCGGAGGCGTAGAGCCAGAGGCCGCCCGCGATGGTGGCGACGGCGACGACGCGTCCGGCCCAGCCTGCGACGCGGAAGCCGGTCCAGCGGTCGCCGGTGGCGGCCCAGATGCCGGCCTGGAGGGCTTTGCCGCCGTCGAGGGGCAGGCCCGGGAGGAGGTTGTAGACGGCGACGAGGAGGTTGGCGACGCAGATCTGGAAGGCGAACTGCCAGGGCAGGGAGCCGGGGGTGGTGAAGAAGAGCCCGGCGAGGCCGAGGCCGCCGAGGACGGCGGAGACGGCGGGTCCGGCGAGGGCGATCGCGGCGGCCGTCCCGGGCCGGGGGGCTTCGCGGTCCATCTCGGTGAAGCCGCCGAGGGCGTCGAGGTTGATCTGGCGGACGCCGATCCCGGCGCGCAGGCTGACGAGGGCGTGGCCGAGTTCGTGGAGGAACACGGAGATGAGGAGGGTGACGGCGAAGAGGGCGGCGACGATGAGCGCGGCGCCGGTGCTCAGGCCGGGGACGGAGCGCTGCACGATCGGGGCGTAGACGATCACGACTACGGCGGCCAGGAGCAGCCAGGTGTAGCCGAGGGTGACGGGGATGCCCTTGAATCGGAGGAGGGTGAATCCGGATTTGCGGAAGGCCAGCGCGTTTGCAGTCGACATCGGCGGCAATGCTACGCGCCCGGGCGGATCGGTTCCGTGGGCGCGGCATGTTGAAGTTCTAACATAACGTGCGTACGGTAAGGGCATGAGCTTCGACAAGAGCATGGCGCAGTCCTTCGGCCCCGCCGCCGACCTCTACGACTCCATCCGCCCGACCTACCCGGCCGAGGCCGTCGCGTGGATGACGGACGGGAAGGCCGTTGACGCGGTCGACCTCGGTGCGGGCACCGGGCTGCTCACGAGGGCGCTTGTCGCCCAAGGGCACCGCGTCACGGCCGTGGAGCCCGACGACCTCATGCGGGCCAAGCTCGTGAGCGCTTCGGAAGGCGTCGCGGCCGCGCTGGCGGGGTCCGCCGAGGCGATCCCGGTGCCGGACGCCAGCGCCGACCTCGTCACGGGCGGGCAGTCGTTCCACTGGTTCGACCGCGACAAGGCGATGCCGGAGATCCGCCGGGTCCTGCGCCCGGGCGGCGTGCTCGCCCCGGTGTGGAACGTGCGGGACGAGTCGACCGGCTGGGTCGGGGCGCTCACCGAGGCGATCGGGAGCTCGCAGGGAGAGAAGGACGCGCTGGCCGCGACCGCGCCGGGCTATTTCGGCGATCTGTTCGGGGAGGTCGAGTACCGGGTGTTCCGGCATGAGTGGCCGATCGACCGGGCCGGGGTGCTGCGGCTGGTCCAGTCGCGGTCGTACTACCTGACGTCCGATGCGGCCGGGCGGGCGCGGATCGAGGGGGTCGTGCAGGACGTGCTCGGCTCGCACCCGGACCTGGAGGGCCGGGAGTCGTTCGCGATGCCGTACGACACGTACGTGTTCCGGGTCCGGCCGGTCTGAGGTCGCGGGGTCGGGCGGAGCGGTTGTCGGTCCCCGCCTTTATGCTCGGAGGATGCCGCACGCCACCCGCCCGACCCAGCTCTCCCCTTCGCGCGCCGGGGACTTCAAGCAGTGCCCGCTGCTGTACCGGTTCCGGGCCGTGGACCGCCTGCCCGAGCCGCCGTCGAAGGCGCAGGTGCAGGGCACGCTCGTGCACTCGGTGCTGGAGCGGCTGTACGAGCTGGACGCTGGTCGGCGCACCCCGCGGCAGGCGCTGGCGATGATCGAGCCGGAGTGGGCGAAGCTGCAGGCTTCGGGCGAGTACGCGGAGCTGTTCGAGGGGCTGGACGACGAGTCGGACTGGCTGCGGAACGTGCGGCGCCTCGTCGAGACGTACTTCGCGATGGAGGACCCGCAGCGCCTCCAGCCGCACCGCACCGAGTGCCTGGTGACGACGACGCTTGACGACGGCACGTCGCTGAAGGGGTTCATCGACAGGGCCGACGTCAACCCGGCGGGGCTGGTGCGGCTCGTGGACTACAAGACCGGGAAGCGCCCGCCGGACCGGTTCGCGGACAAGGCGCTGTTCCAGATGAAGTTCTATGCGCTCGTGTGGTGGCGCACCCGGGGGACGGTGCCGACCCTGCTGCGGCTCATGTACCTCGGGGACGGGCAGATGCTCGACTACTCCCCCAACGAGCGGGAGCTCGAGGGGTTCGAGAAGACCCTCAAGGCACTGTGGTCGGTGATGCGGGAGGCGATCGCCACGGGCGACTTCCGGCCGCAGAAGTCGAAGCTGTGCGGCTGGTGCGCGCACCAGGCGCTGTGCCCGGAGTTCGGCGGCGAGCCGCCCGCGTACCCGCTGACGACGGTCCTGCCGGGGCTGGCGATGCCGGTGGAGGCGCCGGTCGAGGCTGACCCGCCGCACGACGCGCCTCCTACCTGAGGCGTACTCACGGATCATTCTCGCGTTCGATGAAACGGGCGGGAACGGCGGATACGGTATAGAGCGTGCACGCCGCCTCCACTTTCACACGCCTGCGCCGCGGGCTGCGCGCTCGGCCGTTCCTGGCCGACACGCTCCTGGCGGTCGTCTCCGCCGTCGCGTACCTCGGCTTCTACGCGGTCTCGGCGGCCGTCAGCCCTGACATGACGCTCACCTGGGGCGAGGCCGGACTGATCGTCGTCCCGTTCGCCGCGATCAGCCTGCGCCGCAAGTGGCTGTGGGGCGGCATCATCCTGTCGCTGCTGGTCATGGGCGTCGCGTTCTTCGTCGAACCGCTCGTGGGCATGGCCATGGACAGCGGCATCGGCATGTTCGTGCTGACCTACACCGCCGCGTCGCGGCTGCCGCTGACCAGGGCGCTGGTCGCCAGCGCCGCGATCTGGGTGCCCGTCGTCGTGTTCGTGCAGTCGGCCGCGTTCCGGGGCGGCGACCACCTGACGAGCACGCTGGTCACGACCTTGAACCTCGCCATGGCGGCCACGGTGTTCTGGATCGGCTGGGTCATCCGCAACCGGCGCGAGAAGGTCGTGGAGCTGTCCGAGCGGGCCCGGTTCGCCGAGGAGCGCCAGGAGGCGCTGGCGGCCCAGGCGGTCGCGGACGAGCAGCGGCGCATCGCCCGGGAGCTGCACGACGTCGTGGCCCACCACATCTCCGTCATCGGGGTCATGTCCGAAGGGGCCAAACGGGTCCTGCGCACCGACCCGGACGCGGCCGAGGAGGCGCTGACGACGGTGAACCAGACCGCGCGGACCGCGCTGCGGGAGATGCGCGACATCCTCACGGTGCTGCGGCAGGGGCGCGACGAAGGCGGCGCCGCCGACCTCGAACCGCAGCCTACAGTGGACTCGCTGCGGGCGCTGGTCACGCAGACCAAGGACGCCGGGGTGCCCGTGCGCTACACCGTCCGCGGCGAGGAGTACCCGCTGCCGACGGGGGTGAGCCTGGCGGTCTACCGGATCGCGCAGGAGGCCCTGACGAACACCATCAAGCACGCCGGGCCGCAGGCCCGCGCCGGAGTCGTCGTCGACTACGGCGAGGCCGAGTTCCGTATCGCCGTGGGCGACTCGGGGCTCGGCGCGCCCGTCGCCGAGGGGTTCTCCGGCGGGCACGGCCTCATCGGCATGCGGGAGCGCGCCACGCTGTACGGCGGCACCCTCGAAGCCGGGCCCCGGCCCGGCGGCGGCTACCTCGTCGAGGCCCGCTTCCCCAAGAACGCCCACCTCCAGGGAGTCACACGTTGAACGACCGGCCGATCCGCCTCCTGCTCGCCGACGACCAGCAGCTGCTGCGCGCGGGCTTCAAGATGGTCCTCGGCGCCGAGACCGACATCGACATCGTCGGCGAGGCCGGGGACGGCGTCGAGGCGTTCGATCTCACCAGGCGGCTCGTCCCCGACGTCGTGCTCATGGACATCCGCATGCCCCGCCGCGACGGCGTGGCCGCCACGGCCGACATCGTGCAGGCGAACCTGCCCTCCCGCGTCCTCGTGCTCACCACCTTCGACCTCGACGAGTACGTCGTCGGCGCGCTGCGGGCCGGGGCCGCCGGGTTCCTCACCAAGGACGCGCCCGCCGCCGACCTGGTCGAGGCCATCCGCACCGTCCACCGCGGCGGCGCGGTCGTCGCACCGCATATCCTCTCGACCCTCTTGGGGCGCTTCGCCCAGCACCCCGGCGGCGACGGCGACGCCAAGCCCGCCATCGTGGACGGCCTCACCGCCCGCGAGCGGGAAGTGCTGCTGCTCTTGGCGAAAGGCCTCACGAACGCCGAGATCGCCGAGGCGCTCACGGTCGGTGAGACCACCGTCAAGACCCATGTCGGCCACCTGCTCACCAAGCTCGGCGTCCGCGACCGCGTCCAGGCCGTCGTCCTCGCCTACGAAAGCGGCCTGGTCAAACCGGGCAGCACCGCCTAAGACCACCCGGAACGTCGTACCCGGGTACCGAGGCCTCCGCCTCTCGACGTAGACGAAGACCGTCCTTGAAGCGGATGCGCGTTCGGCCGGAGTCCAATATCGTCGAACCATGACCCGGAGCACTACGACGCCGAATGACATCAGGTATGATGTCACAATCAGGCGAGTCGACGTCATCTGTTCATCTCGCCTCTGACGCAACGACTTCGCGAGCGGCGTCTCGCGAACAAGGAAACCGAGCACACCGAATCCCTCGGCACATCGACACCTTCACCCGAAAGCGAGAGCGTCGTGTCCACCGCATCCCCCGTCAATACCACCGCCGTATCGGCCGAAGGCCTCTGGAAGGCCTACGGCACCGGCGAAGCCCAGGTCATCGCCCTGCGCGACGTCTCCGTCGAGTTCGCGTCCGGCGCGTTCACCGCCATCATGGGCCCCTCGGGCTCAGGCAAGTCCACGCTCATGCACTGCCTCGCAGGCCTCGACACCACCGACCGCGGCACCGTCCGCATCGGCGACACCGCCGTCACCGGCCTGAACGACAAGGCCCTCACGAAACTGCGCCGCGACAAGATCGGCTTCATCTTCCAGCAGTTCAACCTGCTCCCGACCTTGACGGCCGAAGAGAACATCACCCTGCCCGCAGCTATCGCCGGGGCCAAGGCCGACCCGGCCTGGCTCAACCAGATCATCAAGACCCTCGACCTCGCCGACCGGCTGTCGCACAAGCCGACCGAGCTCTCCGGCGGCCAGCAGCAGCGCGTCGCCTGCGCACGCGCCCTCGCCACCCGGCCCGAAGTGGTCTTCGCCGACGAGCCCACCGGCAACCTCGACACCCGCTCCGGCGCCGAAGTGCTCCGCTTCCTTCGCACCAGTGTGGACGACTTCGGCCAGACCATCGTCATGGTCACCCACGACCCCTCGGCCGCCGCCTACGCCGACCGCGTCGTGTTCCTCGCCGACGGACAGATCGTCGAAGACATGGCCGAGCCCACCGCCGACAAGGTCATCGACAAGATGAAGCACTTCGAAGAGCTCGTCGCCGCCGCCCAAGGAGAGCACGCCTAACCATGCTGCGCGCCACCCTCAAGGGCATGGCGAGCCGAAAAGCCCGCCTCGTCCTCACCAGCCTCGCCGTCGTCCTCGGCACGATGTTCGTAGCCGCCGCGATGATCCTCACCGCGACCATGGAGAAGTCCGTCACCGGCGTCATCGCCGACGCCTTCACCGACGTCGACGCCGTCGTCACCTCCGCCGAAGACCCCGCTGCAGCGCAAGGCAACACGCCCGGCGCGACCCTCATCCCCCGCGACGTCCTCGACACGGTCCAGGGCCTCGACGGCGTCGACACCGCCGACGGCGACGTCTCCGGCCAGGTCAACGCCATCGGCGACGACGGCAAACTCGTCGGCACCTTCGCCCCCACCATCGGCTTCGCCTGGAACGCCGAGGACCCGGGCCTCGCCGAACTCCGCGACGGCCGCGACCCCGCAGCCGACAACGAGGTCGTCGTCTCGGCTCAGTTCGTCACCGACTCCGGCCTCGGCCTCGGCGACACCGTCACCGCCTACTCCTACACCGCCGACCGCGCCGACTACGAGATCGTCGGCGTCTTCGGCCTCAGCGGCGACCGCGACTCCCTCGCGGGCGAGACGCAGATGGGCTTCACCACCACCGCCGCCCAGCGCCTGCTCACCCAAGGCGAGGACGCCTACATGGCGATCTACGTCAAGGGCGAGGCCTCCACCGACGAAATCGCCGACGCCGTCGGCGGCGACTACCGCGTCCAAACCGGCCAGGAGGCCAGTGACGAAGCGGCCCAAGGGTTCGCGGCAGTAGCCGACATCATGGGCTACATCTTCCTCGGCTTCGGCCTCGTCGCCGTGTTCGTGTCGGTGTTCCTCATCATCAACACCTTCACCATCATCGTGGCCCAGCGCCAGCGCGAACTCGCGCTCCTGCGGGCCATCGGCGCCGGACGCGGCCAGGTCGTCAACTCCGTCCTCGCCGAAGCCGCCGTCATCGGCGTCATCGCCTCCATCGTCGGCCTCGGCCTCGGCGTGCTGCTCGGCTGGGGCCTGGCCTCGCTGGTCAGCTCCACCGTGATGGGCGGCGTCCCCGTCCAGCTGCAGGTCCCGGCCACGGCCCTGTGGGCACTGGTCGTGGGCATCGGCGTCACCGTCCTCTCCGCGCTCATCCCCGCGGTCAAGGCCTCCGGCGTCCCGCCGGTCGCCGCCATGCGCGAGGCGGTCAACCCGCCGAAGCCCCTGCGCGGCATCACCATCGCCGGACTCGTGGTCACCGCCGCGGGCGGCGTCCTGGTGGCGCTCGGCCTCACCGACAACCTCGGCGACCTCGGCCTCGGCGGGTTCCTCACCGGCGTCGGCATCGCGTTCGTCGGCATCACCCTGCTCACGCCGATCCTGTCGCGCCCGCTCGTGGCGCTCCTCGGCTCGGTCATGTCCTGGTCGTTCTCGGGACGCCTCGGCAAGCTCAACGCCGGCCGCAACCCGCGGCGCACCGCGATCACCGCCTCCGCGCTCATGATCGCCGTCGCGCTCGTCACCGGCATCGCCACGCTCGTCTCCAGTTTCAAGGCCACCACCGAGGAACTGACTGACTCGAACCTCAACTCCGACCTGATCGTCATGGGCCAGCAGGGGGCCAACATCCCCACGTTCGCGCCCGAGACGCTCGCCGAGATCAAGGCGCTCCCTGACGTGGCGGCCGTGGGCGACCTGTACGCCGACTTCATGGGCACCGAGGTCGACGGCGAGGCGACGCCCCTGTTCGCCAGCGAGGACCTCGCGACGAGCCTGGAGATCTTCAGCGGCACCGTCGCGGAAGGCTCAGTCGCCGACCTCCCCGAGAACGGCCTGGCCGTCAACGAGTCCGCCGCCGAGGAGCGGGGCCTCGCACTCGGCGACACCGTCCCGGTGGCGTTCGCCGACGGCACCGCCGCGCAGCTCGCGGTCACCGCGATCCTCGACGACTCGCAGCTCACCGACGGCTGGTGGGTCTCGCCCGCGCAGATCCAGCACTTCACCGTGCCGAAGCCGATGCAGGCCTACATCCAGGTCGCCGACGGCGCCGACGTCGACGCGGTCGAAGCCGAGGTCGACACGATCCTCGCCGACGAACCCGAAGTGAGCGTCACCAACAACAACGAGTTCGTGGAGCAGCAGACCAGCCAGCTCGACGTGCTCCTCGCGTCGGTGCAGATCCTGCTCGCGCTGGCGATCATCATTGCGATCATCGGCGTGGTCAACACACTCGTCCTGTCGGTCCTCGAACGCACCAGGGAACTGGGGCTGCTGCGCGCGATCGGCATGACCCGCGGGCAGGCCCGGCGCATGATCACCGTCGAGAGCGTCATCATCTGCCTCTTCGGCGCGGTCCTGGGCATCGCGGTCGGCATCGGCCTGGGCTGGACCGTGCAGCAGGCGCTCGAAGAGGAGGGCCTGACGAGCTTCGCGCTCCCGTGGGCCCTCATCGCCGGGTACCTCGTCGCGGCCGTAGCCGTGGGCCTGCTCGCGGCGATCGCCCCGGCGGCGCGCGCCGCGAAGCTCAACGTGCTGGGCGCCATCGCCTACGAATAGCTCGATACCGGAAACCAGGTGAGGGGCGGCGTTGTCAGGCGCCGCCCCTCCCGTCTGCCCTGGGAACGCCGGACGGCCGAGGGCCGGGTGCTCCGGGACTCCGTCTTTCGGCCGATCCGGCGTCCCGGGCTCCACCCCGGGGAGGACAGAACTCCGTCCCGCGGACCGAAGCGGCCGGGTGCGCTGCTCAATAGCCTTGTGGCAAAAGGAAAGACACCCGATCAGAAAGGCGCTCCCCGTGCCACTCAGCACTCCCCACGCCCCCCTGAGCCTGCAGCAGACACGCACGCGAGCCGCCGTCACGGCCACCGGTCTGTGGCGCGCGTACGGCTCCGGCGAGGCCCAGGTCGTGGCCCTGCGCGATGTGTCCGTCCAGTTCGCCTCCGGCCAGTTCACCGCGATCATGGGCCCCTCGGGTTCGGGCAAGTCCACGCTCATGCACTGCCTCGCCGGGCTCGACACCACCGACCGCGGCAGCGTCGACATCGGCGGCACGGTCATCACCGGCCTCGGCGACAAGGCCCTCACGAAACTGCGCCGCGACAAGATCGGCTTCATCTTCCAGCAGTTCAACCTGCTCCCGACCTTGACGGCCGAGGAGAACATCCTGCTCCCGGCGTCGATCGCGGGCGCGAAAGCCGACCCGGCCTGGATCGACCAAATCATCCGCACCCTCGATCTCCAGGAACGCCTGTCGCACAGGCCGACCGAGCTCTCCGGCGGCCAGCAGCAGCGCGTCGCCTGCGCCCGAGCCCTCGCCACCCGGCCTGAGGTCGTCTTCGCCGACGAGCCCACGGGCAACCTCGACACGCGCTCCAGCGGCGAGGTCCTGCGGTTCCTGCGCAAGTCCGTCGACGACTTCGGGCAGACCATCGTCATGGTCACCCACGACCCTTCAGCGGCCGCCTACGCCGACCGCGTCGTGTTCCTCGCCGACGGCCAGATCGTCCAGGACCTCCGCGAACCCACGGCCGACACCGTCATCGACACCATGCGCGGCTTCGAGAACCGCGTCCCCCTCGCCGGAGAGCCCGCCTAAACCCATGATCCGCGCCGCATTGAAGGGCATGGCGGCCCGCAAGGCCCGCCTGGCCCTCACCAGCCTCGCCGTCGTCCTCGGCTCGGCGTTCATCGCCGCCGCCCTGGTCCTGACCGCCTCCATCCAGTCCACTGTCGACGACCTGAACGCCGAGTCGTACGCGGGCAGCGACGTCCTCGTCCAGCCCGCGACCGGCGAAGACGGCCGCGACCCGCTCGTGCAGCAGGGCCTCACCGCAGAGACCCTGGCCGCCGTCGAAGCCGTCCCCGGCGTCGACCACGTCAGCACCACCGTCACCTCGGTCGTCAACGCCATCGGCGACAACGGCAAGGTCGTCGGCGGCCTCGCCCCCACCAGCGGCGTCAACTGGACCGACGAGTCCCAGGACCGCGAATTGCGCGACGGCCGCGCCCCCGAGAGCGACGGCGAAGTCGCCGTCTCCGCCAAGTTCGCCGCCGACTCCGGTCTCGACCTCGGCGAGACCGTGACCGCGTACTCCATGACCACCGACCAGACCGAGTACGCGATCGTCGGCGTCTACGGCTACTCCGGCGGCCGCGACTCCCTCGGCGGCAGCACCGAGATCGCCTTCACCACCGCCGAAGCCCAGCGACTCTTCTTCGAAGGCGAGGACGCCTACTCGGCCCTCGCCGTCCACGCCGCGGACGGTACCGCCGCCGCCGACCTCGTCGCCGCCCTCGAACCCGTCGTCGGCGCCAATGCCAAGGTCGTGACCTGGGAGGCGTACAACACCGAAGCGAACGCGCAGACCGCCGAGCTGACCAAGCTCGTCGGCAACTTCCTGCTCGGCTTCGGGCTCGTCGCCGTGTTCGTCTCGGTGTTCCTCATCGCGAACACCTTCTCCATCGTCATCGCCGGGCGCCTCAAGGAACTCGCGATGATGCGCGCCGTCGGCGCCGGCCGCGGCCAGGTCGTCAAGTCCATCCTCGTCGAAGCCCTCGTCCTCGGCACGGTCGCCGCCGCCGTCGGCACCGCTGTAGGCGTCGGCGGCGGCGCGGGCCTGACCGCCGTCATCGCCAACTCGTTCTTCGACACCGGCAACGTCAGCCTGGCCGTCCCGCCGACCTCGATCCTCGCCGCGCTCGCCGTCGGCATCGGCGTGACCGTCCTCGCCGCGCTCGTCCCCGCCCTCCGGGCCTCCAAGGTCCCGCCGGTCGAGGCGATGCGCGCCGCCGCCAAGGCTGACAAACCGATCACGGTCCTCACGATCGTCGGGCTGATCGTCACCCTCGCGGGCGGCGCGGCCATGACCCTGGGCCTCACGGACACGTTCAACGGCGACAGCACCAACCTGACGAGCACCGCCGTCGGCGCGGGCCTGGTCTTCATCGGCGTCACCATGCTCACCGCGTGGCTGTCCAAACCGCTCGTCGGCGCGCTCGGCCTCCTGTGGTCGTGGAACTTCGCCGGGCAGCTCGGCCGCCGCAACGCCGGACGCAACCCGCGCCGCACCGCCGTCACCGCCGCCGCGCTCATGATCGGCGTGACCCTCGTGACCGCCACCGCGACCCTGCTCACCAGCGTCAAAGCGAGCATCGAGGACTACTTCGGCGAAGCGGTCAAGGCCGAACTGTTCGTCACCGGCCCTGCCGTCTCCGAGATCCCCGCGTCCTTCGACCCCGCCGCCATGGACGAGATCCGCGCCATCGACGGCGTCGAATCCGCCGTCGAGCTGTACTACGACAACCCGCAGATCAACGGCGAAGAGCAGTTCGTCAACACCAGCACCGACCTCGAAGGCGCGGTCGACCTCTTCGGCGGCCAGATGGCCGAAGGCAGCATGGCCGACATCGGCGACGGTGAGATCGCCGTCAACCAGTGGGCCGCCGACCACCTCGGCGTCGGCATGGGCGACACCGTGACCGCCCAGTTCAGCCGCGGCGAGGAGGCGCACGAGTTCACCGTCGCCGCTATCCTCGTCGACAACGAGAACACCGACGGCTGGTACGTCTCCACGGCCTACGCCGACGAGTTCTACACGACCAAGCCGATGATGGCCCTGGTCGACGTGGCCGACGACGCCGACATCGACACCGTCACCGCGGCCGTCGACGACGTCCTCGCCGACGAACCGGCCGTCAGCGCCCAGAACCACGAGGAGTTCGTCTCCCAGATCACGGTGTTCTTCGACTTCGCGATCATCGCGATCCAGCTGCTCCTCGGCCTGGCCATGATCGTCGCCGTCATCGGCGTCGTCAACACCCTGGTCCTGTCGGTCCTCGAACGCACCCGTGAACTCGGGATGCTCCGGGCCATCGGCATGACCCGCGGCCAGGTCGTCCGCATGGTCACCGTCGAGAGCGTCACCATCGCCCTCTTCGGCGCGGTCCTCGGCATCGCCACGGGCCTCGGCCTCGGATGGGCGCTCCAGAATGCGCTGGCCGACACCGGCGTCGACGTGTTCGCCGTCCCGACCGCCCTCATCGCCGGGTACTTCGCCGCAGCGGTCCTCGTCGGACTCCTCGCCGCGATCGCCCCGGCCGTACGGGCCTCGAAGGTGAACATCCTCGGCGCGATCGCCTACGAATAGCATTCCACCGCAAGGAAACCGACGAGGGCCGCACCATTCGGTGCGGCCCTCGTCGTTATGTCAGGGTCAGTCGGCGGCCTTGATGGCGCCCTCTTCGAGGGCCTCCATGTCCTCCAGCTCGATGCCCTTCGTCTCCTTGATCATCTTGCCCACGAAGAAGAACGAGATCAGCGCGAACGCCGCGTAGAGGCCGTACGCCAGGAACAGGCCGGTCTGCGCGAGCTCGGGGAACGTGACCGTGATGAGCCAGTTCGAGATCCACTGCGCGGCCGCGGCCACACCGAGCGCCGAGGCCCGGATGCGGTTGGAGAACATCTCCCCCAGCAGCACCCACACGACCGGGCCCCACGTGAACGCGAACCCGAAGACGAACACGTTCGCCGCGATCAGCGCGATCACACCCTGCGCGTCGCTGGGGGCGGGGCTGCCGTCCGCGTTCGTCGGTGCGACCGCGAAGATGACCGCCATCGTGCCGAGCGCGAAGAACATGATCAGCGAGCCCCACATGAGCAGCTTCTTGCGGCCGACCCGGTCGACCAGGTAGATCGCGAGGATCGTACCGGCGATGTTCACGATCGAGTTGATGACGCTCGTCAGGAACGCGTCGTTCTCGCTGAACCCGACCGACTGCCACAGCGAGGTCGAGTAGTAGAAGATGACGTTGATGCCGACGAACTGCTGGAACATCGACAGGAAGATACCCACCCACACGATCGGCAGGAGCCCCATGCGCGGGCCGCGAACATCGGAGATCCGCGGCGGCTTGTCGCTGTGCAGCGACGCCTGGATCTCGGTGATCTTGGTGTCGACGTCGCCGCCGACGTACTTCTCGAGGATGGCCTTGGCCTTCTCCACCTGCTGCTTCGCCACGAGGTACCGCGGTGATTCGGGGATGTTCAGCGAGCACATGAAATAGATGAACGCCGGGATCGCGGCGGCCGCGAACATCCACCGCCACGCGGTGCCGCCCCACGGAACCTCACCGCTCGCGCCGCCCGCCGCGTTCTGGATCGCGTAGTTCACCAGCAGCGCACCGAAGATGCCGAGCACGATCGCGAACTGCTGCAGCGAACCGAGCCGCCCGCGCAAGTGCGCCGGCGCGATCTCGGCGATGTACGCCGGGGCGATGACGCTCGCCGCACCGATCGCCAGACCGCCGCACACGCGCCAGACCGTCAGGTCCAGCGGGCCCGTCGCCAGGGCACTGCCCAGCGAGGTAATGAAGAAGACGACCGCCGCGATCATCATGACCCGCGGACGCCCGAGCTTGTTCGCCAACGACCCCGCGAACCAGGCACCGACCGCGCAACCCAGCAGCGCCGACGAGACCACGACACCGGTCTCGACAGAGCCGATCCCCCACTGCACTTCGAGCGCACCGGTGGTCCCGTTGATCACGGCCGTGTCGTACCCGAACAGGAACCCGCCGAGTGCGGCCGCGATAGACACGAACACCACTGAAGCGGTGCTCGACTGGGACCCGCCCCGCATCAGACCTTCATTGCCCGTGGCCATCACTCACTCCCGCTGCCGACTCGAACCCGGTACGTACCACACGTGCCGAAATCCTAAGCCGCATTCGCCCCGTAGATCACGAATTGCCGCAATCAGTCGGCCTGCTCAGCAGGAGCGGCAGTCAGCCGGAAAGCCCCTCGTCGACCTGCACATCGAGCGCCCGCAGCATCCGCGCCAAAGCGATGTACGTAGCCCCGGTGACCGTCAGCTCGGTCTGCTCGACCGGACTGAAGCACGCGTCGAGAGCCTCGTCGTCTCGAGGCGCCCCCGCCCCCAAGTGCTCGGCGTACCCGAGCACGGCCCGCTGCGGCGTGCTGAAGCAGTCGGCCGACTGCCACCGGTCGAGCGCCTCCAACTGCTCCGAGTCCAGGCCCGACTCCGCGGCCATCGGAAGGTGATGCGCCAGTTCATACGCGGAACCCTCGATCTGCGCGATCCGGCAGATCATCAACTCCCGCAGCGCACGCGACACCTCGGCGTCGAACCGCAGCGCATGAATCAGATCGAGCACCGGCGCCAGCAGCGCCGGCGCATGCGCGAGTGCCCGATGCAGGTTGATCGGGTCCCTCCCGACAGCGGCGAGCCGCCGCGAAGCCGACGGCGGCAGCGCCGTGCCAGGAAGACGTGAAACCGAATCTCTGCTCACTACTGTGACCTATCTAACTTGTGACGCCCGCTACGTGGTATCCAACGATGTGGGACAATACCTGAAGGGCACCTACCCAGCCCAGCCGACGAGCCTGCAACGGAGGAGGCCACGTGAGCACATTTTTCAGCGTCGTAGGAGCGATCGGAATCGCGATCGCACTGGTGACCGTTTCGCTACTGACATTCCTGGTAACAGGGGCGATCTTCGGCATCGGAGTCGGTGTGGCGAAAGTGAGAGACGCGCTCTCGACTTCTTCCTGAATCAGCGCATACGAAAAGGCCCCCACCGCGAGGTGGGGGCCTTTCCTTTACGTAAATGTTTGGCGGTGTCCTGCTCTCCCACACCCTCTCGAGTGCAGTACCATCGGCGCTGGAAGCCGTAACGACCGGGTTCGGAATGGGACCGGGTG